>DATFHP010000046.1:0-4484 GCA_035248285.1 Allosphingosinicella sp.
GACCCCGGCGCGCGCCTGCTCTCGCCCCAGGCCGGACTGCTTGTAGCCGCCGAAGGGCAGGGACGGGTCGATCACCGCGTGGCAATTGCCCCAGACCGTACCGGATTTGATCTTGGCCGCCAGCCTGTGCATCTGCCCGACGTCGCGCGTCCAGACACTCGCGCCCAAGCCATAGGGCGTGTCGTTGGCGGCCCTGGCCGCTTCGTCCAGATCGTCGTAGCGCTGCGCGACCAGCACCGGGCCGAAAATTTCCTCGCGCACGACCGACATGCTGGCGTTCACATCCACCATGACCGTGGGATTCACATAATAGCCGTTCGCGGTCGGCGCGTCGCCGCCGGTCAGCACGCTGGCGCCCTCCTTCTTTCCGGCTTCGATATATCCCATCACCCGATCACGCTGCTGAGGCGAGACCAATGGCCCAAGGCGGGTATCCGCCGACAGCGACGGGCCTGGACGCCACAGATTGTCGGCGGCGGCGACAACCCCTTCGAGCAGCTTGTCGAAGATCGAGCGATGGGCGTACAGCCGCGAACCGGCAACGCAAACCTGTCCGGCGTTGAAGAAGATCGCACCGGCGGCGCCCAGCGCGGCCGCGTCGGTATCGACATCCGGCAGCACGATGACAGGTGACTTCCCGCCCAGTTCCAACGTGACACGCTTCAATGTGCCGGTCGCCGAACGGTTGATGGCCTTGCCCGTCTCGGTGGAGCCGGTAAACGCGACCTTGTCGACGTCGGGGTGACGCACAAGCAGGTCGCCCGCGCCGCGCCCCAGGCCCGTGACGATATTGATGACGCCGGCGGGAAAGCCGGCTTCCGCCACCATGTCGGCAAGGCGCAGCGCGGTGAGCGACGTCTGCTCCGCGGGCTTGAGGATCAGGGTGCAGCCAGCCGCCAGCGCCGGGGCGATCTTCATGGCCGCCATCAGAAGCGGGAAATTCCAGGGCACGATCTGCGCGGCAACCCCCACCGGCTCGCGCCGCACATAGGCGTGATATGCGCCGTTCCGCATCGCCGAAGGATCGATCACCTCGCCACCCAGCTTGGTCGCCCAACCCGCCATGTACCGGATCAGGTTCACTGTCGCCGGAATATCCATGGCGTTCGCGGCCGATGCGGGCTTGCCGTTGTCGATCGCTTCCAGCTCGGCAAATTCACTCGCATGCGCTTCGATCAGATCGGCGAGCTTGTGTATCAGCCTTTCGCGGGCCATCGACGGCAAGCCCGTCCAGCGGCCATCGTCGAAAGCGCGCCGCGCCGCCGCCACCGCCCGGTTGATCTCGGCTTCGCTCGCATCCGCGATCTGGCTGACGACCTTGCCGCTCGACGGATCGACAACGTCCAGCGTCCCGCTGTCGGAGAGAACCCATTCGCCATCGATGAAATGCGAAGGCCTCCGGGCGAGCGCCTTCAACGCAGCCTGTGAATATTCGATTTGCTCGGCCACAATATTGGAACGCTGGTTCATACACCTGTCCCCTCCAGAAAGTTTTCGAAAGGTTCGTCGTGGCGGCTCTATCGCCCGACGAATGCTAAGATTTTCAAAGCTGCTCCCCGAACTATGACCCACCCAAGCGCACTCAGGCAATTTCAAAAAAACGCTGAAGCCATGCAAACGACACATGGCGCCCACGGACGGAAGTCAAACCCATGCGAGAATATCGATGGGTCATACCCAATTCGCATTGGCCTGGACTTATTGGGAAAGATATTTTCGAGCCTTATAGTTTGGTCGCAATCGCCTGACACCGAAACCATAATATTGCCGGAGAGATTCCCCATGTCGGCTCAATATACCGATTCAACGATCGCCTACGCCTCCGCTTCCGAGACGTTGAGGCTTCTACGGGAAGGAAAGATCGGGGCGGTTGAACTTCTACAGCTTTATAACGCCCGTATCGAACGGTGGAACGACCGGCTGAACCTGGTCGTGGCCCGGGACATGGACGCCGCGATGGCGGCTGCCCGGCGCGCGGACGCCCATGCCGGTGAAAAGGGTGCGCTCCACGGATTGCCGATGACGGTGAAGGACACCTGGAATGTCATCGGCATGGCCACCACTTGCGGCATCCCCGCGTTCGCCGACTACCGGCCGACCGAGGACGCCGCAGTGGTCCGGGCCTTGAAGGAGGCCGGCGCCATCATCTTCGGGAAGACCAATGTTCCCGAAGGCGCGGCCGATTACCAGTCCTATAATCCCGTGTTCGGAACGTCGAACAATCCCTGGGATGAGAGCCGCTGTGTCGGCGGCTCTTCGGGCGGATCGGCGGCGGCGCTCGCAGCCGGTTTCACGCCCGTGGAAGTCGGCAGCGATCTTGCCGGATCGATCCGCGTGCCCGCGCATTTCTGCGGCGTCTATGGGCACAAGCCCAGCTTCGGCGTCGTATCGCTGGCGGGGCATATCCCGGTCATGCCCGGGCGCCATGAGGTCATCGACATGGGCGTCGGCGGCCCCATGGCGCGCAGCGCGACGGACCTGGAACTGATGATGGATCTGATGAGCAGCCCCGGCCCCATGCGGGCGGGCGCCTGGTCGTCGACGCTGCGGCCCAGTCGTCATGAGGCGCTGAAGGATTTTCGTGTCGCACTCTGGCTTGGCGACCATTCGGATTATGTCCTCGACAACGAATATCGTATCGCGATCGAGCAATTTGTCGACGACCTGCGCAGTGCGGGCGTCACCATCGACATTCATGCGCGCCCGAACTTCGATTTCAACGAAGCATTCGACATCTATTTCGATGCGCTCGGCGGCGTGAACGCCGGCCAACTGCCACAGGACGCCTATGATCATATCCTGGCCGAGGCACAGCGGCTTGCGGACAGCGACGAGCTCATCCGCAAATTCGCCAAGGCGCTTGTCATGACTCATCGCGACCATGTCATGCTGTCCAGCCGCCGTCTGCACCTGAAGGCGCTATGGGCGCAATTTTACGAACGCTACGACATTTTCCTGAGCCCGGTGAGCAACTCCCCCGCCTTTCCACACGATCATTCGCACACCGACCTGGGCATGCTGGGGCACCTGCTGCGCACGACGCAAATCGATAACCGGCCCTGCAATTACGCGGTTCGCTATCAATGGCCGTCGATCGCAAACGCCGCGGAACTGCCGTCGACAGTCATGCCGACCAGACGCCTGGTCGGCGGCCTGCCCGTCGGCATCCAGGCGCAGGGCCCGTTTCTCGAGGATCGCACCACGCTGCGCTTCGCCCAATTGGTCGAACGTGAACTCGGCGGTTTCATGCCGCCGCCCGGCTTTAACTGATTGGCTGCCGCGCGGTTCGCCGCGCCGCAGCCCATGCTGCCCCTATCCTTCAGGAACACAAGATCGTGTCGCGCATGACCATTCTCTCGGCCCTCCTCGAAGCCTTGTCCGCCGACGTCATTACCGAACCGGGTGAAATCGACCCGCGCTATTTCGGGGACTGGATGGTGCGGGATGAAAGCGCGCATCCGGCCGCGCTCGCACGACCGCGCACGACGCAGGACGTCGCGACCATATTGAGGACATGTCATGCGCACGGCGTGCCGGTGGTGGCGCAAGGTGGCCGGACCGGCCTCGCCGGGGGCGCGACCCCCGTGCCGGGCTGTGTCCTCCTGTCGCTTGAACGCATGCGGGACATAGGTCCAGTGGACAGCGCGTCCGCAACCGTCCTGGTTGAGTGCGGAGCAGTGCTTGAAGCGGTCCAGCAGGCGGCCGACGCGGCAGACCTTCTTTTCGCGCTCGACATTGGCGGACGAGGCTCCTGCACTATCGGCGGCAATATATCGACCAACGCGGGCGGAAACCGGGTGCTGCGATATGGCATGATGCGGGAACTGGTCGTCGGACTCGAAGCTGTGCTGGCTGACGGCACGATCATCACCGCGCTCAATTCCATGCAGAAGAATAACGCCGGCTACGATCTCAAACAGCTCTTCATCGGCGGCGAAGGAACGCTGGGCATCGTGACCCGGGCGGTATTGCGCCTGCACCCCAAACCATCGACCGTCCAGACGGCGCTCCTTGCGCTGAAGGATTATAGCGCGGTCCTCGCCCTGCTGGCGGCGGCGAAGTCGCATCTGGGCAATAACCTTGCGGCTTTCGAGGTGATGTGGCCGCATTTCTATGCGTTGGGCACAGAGGGGATGGGCCAGAACCCGCCCATCGCCCCGGGTCATGGCGCCTATGTCCTGGTCGAAGCCATGGGAACCGACAGCGCGCATGACGAGCCGCATTTCGAGGCATTTGTGGAAGCCGTGTTCAACCAGGGCGTCGTGGCGGATGCTGTCCTTGCGCAATCCGACCGGCAGCGCCGGCAGATCTGGGCTATCCGCGACTCGTCCGGGGAGTTTCCGCGCACCTTCTGGCCGAATGTCGGCTATGACGTCAGCCTGCCGATCGGCGAGATCGGACGCTTCATCGACGAATGCGATGCGCGACTGGCCGCGCGCTGGTCCGATGTCCGCACGATCTGGTTCGGCCATGCGGCTGACGGC
>DATFHP010000047.1:0-40380 GCA_035248285.1 Allosphingosinicella sp.
GTTGGATCTATTTCCGGCGGACGCTCCGACGAATTCACTTCTACGGCAGGCTGATCCTCTGTCGCCTGTGTGGCGGGCGGATCATTTATTAGATTGCCCGCAGCTTCTTCCTGTTCGTACGCACCATGGACCGTCGCAAAAATGTCGCCATCGGGCGGCCCAATTTCGGTATCTTGGGCAAGGGCTGGGGCACTTGCGAGAAGAACTGCGCAAGCCACTGCTAAGCATTTTGTCGTAATGTTAGCTCTCCCCCTAGACTTGTTCAAACCAAATACAGGGGCTGAGCAATTAGTCCACCGACATCACCTGCGAACCGAAACGGCACCGCCAGCTCGCACGCGTCATCTGGCTCGCCATCCAGCCAGCAATCGTAATCCTCGCGATGCAGGATCGCTGACATAGCCTTCTCGTGGATCGGTTGGACCCGTGGGTTCGGCTCGCGGATGACGAAGACGACACGGCTCGGTCGCGGTGACTCTTCGGCTAGATGCTGGTATTCTGCGCTTGGGCAGAGTCCGCCCTCGCAAATCAAAGAGGGGAGATCGACGATGTTGAGGATTCACCTGGCACTATTGGTTGCCGCCGTGGCAGGGCCAGCATCCGCGCAGATCGCGCCGGATAAGCTGCAATGGGGTCCGGCCCCCGCCATGTTCCCGAAGGGCGGCACGATGGCCGTGCTCTCCGGCAACCCCGAAAAGCCCGGCCTCTCGACCGTAAGGATGCGCATGCCGGCGGGCTTCACCATCCCCGCCCATTGGCATCCGATGACGGAATATGTAACCGTCCTGTCCGGCGAGGTCCACTTCGGTATGGGCGACAAGCTCGACAAGACGAAGGGCACCAAGCTCGGTGCCGGCGGATTCTTCCAGGCGGACGCGAAGATGACACATTTCGTGTGGACGGATGGTCCGGCCGAGGTGCAGGTCAGCGCTGAAGGTCCGCTACAGATGACCTACGTCAATCCAGTCGACGACCCACGCAACCGGTGAGCGCGCAGGCGCGCCAGCCTGCTCGGCGAACATGCGGTAACGATTGCATATGTCCCGCACCCTACCGCCCAATGTGACCGGTCTCAATCTTGGTCGACGACCGGCTAATTCAAAGTGAGACACTGCCCCGCCGCGGGCCCATATGAGCTTCTCAACTTCCTTAGGATACGGTAATGAACTAGGTCGTGAACCCATAAGCTGCCTGGGCATGGGCGATCGTTTTTAGTCTGAGTTTGGCCGCGAGCCCTTGTGCAGCAAGCGCCCCAGGCGCGAGCGCTGGACATATGCGGTGGCGAGCAATCCGCAAGCGATGAACCAAGCTAACGTGCCAGCGACCGCGTGACCGTAACTCGCAAAGACGAAATAGACCGGCGACACGAGAAAAGCGACGGCAAGCCCCACCAGCCTCGGCTTCGAGATATGTAGCTCTCGGCCCTGATCTTTGATCTCTAGCATTTCGACCCACCAAGCAGCGCGCCACACTGATCGGGCCAGCGTGAATCGGAAGCGAAGGTATCTCGGACGCACCATGTGCGCTAGAGGATCCCCCAACCTTTCCGAGACGCACGTTAGGGACGAGCTTCGCGACAGAGACTGAGTTGTCTCGTAAGCGTGGCGCGAAGGCCGCGGTTGCGCGCACAGTTCCAAATCGAAGTCGCGCCCCATCAGAGTGATTTCGAGCCAGATGGAATGAGCTGGCAGCCGTGCCCCCGGCACGGCTGCCGATTGCCGGGGGCAATCGGCACCTGCTCATTCTGGCGGCTCGGAATGCGTCGGGTCCGAAGCTGGCGGGGCCAGCTTCGGACCCAAGCACGGCAATCAAAGAACTTTCTAGCCTCGTTCCGGTTCAACCTTAACCGGAACGAGGCTAGCATGCTCAGAAGCGGAGCGTCGCCCGTACGCCATAGGTGCGTGGGGGATCCACTTGGGAAAACACAAGGCCCGGCGAAAAGCCCTGGCTCCCATCGATCCGGATTTCGCGGTTGGTGATGTTTCTGATGAAAGCGGTGATGCTGTATTGGCCCTTCGGCGAATTATAGGTCAGATCCGCATTCAGGCGAACGAAGCTCGGATTGCGTTCGTTTTCGATATATTCGAGCCCGTTGAAAGAGCTCGAGGCGAAATCGAGACTGCCTCCCAGCACAAACGCACCGCCGTTTGCGACATCGAATATATGGTCATAACTCAGCGTGCCCGTCCAATGCGGCGAATGGGGCAAGGGGCGGCCCGTGCAGTCGGTGGTGAATGGCGGTACGAATGTCAGGCTGCACTTTGTCGAGCGCGGATCCGTCGGAAAAGGCGTCTGAAACGCAAAGCTGGTGAATTTCGAATCAAGATAATCCAACGTCGCCCTGATCGAATCATGGGGTGTCGGCTGGGCGACCAAGCTGATTTCACCGCCGTATATGCGCGCCGCCGCCGCGTTGGACGTGATGAATTGCAGATCGCCCGCCGGCGTAAACCCGATCCGCGACCTCTGTATATCCTTATAGTCCCAGTAGAATCCTTCCACATTCAACTGCAGCCTGCCATTCAAGAAGCGGTTTCTTGAACCGATTGTGTAGGAGTCCAGTATCTCTGGCTGATAAACATTGGTGAACTGCGGCGTCGGTGCGAAAAAATTGAACCCGCCGGATTTGAATCCTTCACTGGCGATCGCATAAATCATATGCGCTGGAGACAAATCATATTCTACGCCGGCGCGATATGTCCAACGACTGAACTTCGCCTTCTCGGAAAAGGCGACGAGACGGCCAGTATCCGCTGTCCCGATGAATGTCTGATCTTCCTTCGTATACCGGACGCCGCCGACAAATCGAAATGTGTCGCTGAGGTGGATCGTCGCCTGCCCGTATCCGGCATAGCTGCGCGTGTCCAACGTATCGTCGTTCAAGGCTTTCGAGAACAGCGCGGCATAGACTTGCGCGCCCGATCTGGTGTCCAGCTTTAGGAAATAACCGCCTATCACAAAGTCGAGCCAGTCGGAATCCCGAGAAAAACGAAGCTCGTAACTCGACTGATTGACCTTGTCCTGAATCTGGGCCGGATAACCGCCATAGCCGCCTGTGCTGGCTTTCGACCACCGGTAGGCCGGAATGAACGTTATGGTTCCAAACCCAAGGTCATAATCGAGCTGCGCGCCGATGCTGGCCTGATTGTGGTGAACATATGTATCGTGCAGCAGACCGGTCTGGGCAACCGGCGGCAGGCCCGCTCCCGCAGTGTAGGGGAACGGCGAAACCGCGAGGATCGCTGCATTGTCGGCTGCGTTGATCAGGCCCGTGAACTTGCCGTTGCCGGCCTGGTGCGGAATCATCACCCGGCCGCCGCCTCGCCCGCCTACATGGGCGACGTCGCCGGTGACGCGGAGCGTGAACCGATCATTCGGCTTCAGGAGAAATTGAAGCCTGCCGGCCTGCCGATCGTCGTCATAGGTGCCATCCGACAGATATCCGTCTCTCTTGATGAGATTGCCCGAAAGGCGAACCGCGGCGACGGCACCGATAGGAGCGTTGACCGCTCCGACCAATTGCCTGTCGTCATAATTGCCGTATGAGGCCGTTACATAGCCCGAAAAGTCCGACAACTCGGGTGCGGTGTAGATGAGGTTGACAGATCCCGCCGACGTATTCCGCCCGTATAACGTCCCGTGCGGACCCTTCAGCACCTCGACACGCGCGAGATCGTAGAAAAGCGGCGTAACGGTGGACGGATCGGCGACATAGACATCGGCGATGTTGTAAGCGACCGATGTTTGAAAGGCGGAACTCGCAGACGCCTCGCCAACACCATGAATATATGTTGCCACTCGCGACCCGCCGGACGTGATCTGAACGCCGGCAACCAGTTGGTTCAGGTCTTGAGGGTTAGTAACTCCGGCTTTCGTCAAATCTTTCTGGCCCAAGACGCTGACCGGGAGCGAAGACTTCTGAACGTCTTCGGACCGCCGCTGAGCCGTAACCACAATCGTCTCGATGCCGCCTTGCGCGGCGCTGTTCGACGCCCCTTCGGCATTTTCCTGCGCAGCCGCCGGCGCGGCGCTCAGGACTGCCGATGTCACCGCCACAGCTGAAATTTGAGCGCGTAAAAACGCCTTCGCGTATTTCATCCCGTCTCCCCCCTGGTCCATGTTTATCGACGGGGCTGGACGGAGAATTACGCCGATTGCGCCAATCCCTGCCTCACCCGAGCTTGTCAAACCGGCATAGCGGTGCGCAGCACAAAGTCAAGCACTCGATTGATTGGTTTTTTGCGTCCCCGCTCGGCACGTGCAGCGCCGAGCCGACCTGGCAGAGCGCCTCCCTCCGCCGCGAAAAGTCAGGGCAGATTCAAGCGATCCCGCGGGATCGGCCGCTTGTCGAGCAACGAGCAATGGTCTAAATCACGGCGCGTCATACAAGCGAAACCCCTTATGAAGAATCACTCCGGACAAATGCCAAAACAAGAAAAACGGTCGACTGAAACAGTGCGCGATGACGGTCGCGGCGCCAAGGCTCGCGAGCGACTGATTTTGGCGACTCTGAAGATTTTGGAGACGAAGCCGATAGATGCGATTTCAACCCGCGAAATCGCTGCTCGTTCTAAACAAAACATTTCAGCCATCAGCTATTATTTCGGCGGCAAGGACGGCCTCTATACGGCGGCCGTTCGGCATGTCCTGGATCTTCTCGGCGAACGGCTGAGTCCGCTGTTGCGGGAGGTCGAAAGTCATCTCGATCGACGCCACAATACGCCTGAAGATGCGACCGTCGATTTGAAAAAACTGATATTCGCGATAACGGATATCAGCAGGGACATGGTGACGTTTCACGGAATGATCATCGCCCGCGAACAGATGCGCGGCAGCAAGGGCTTCTCTACGCTCTACGACGGCATGTTGGACGAAGTGAACTATTACGGTGCTCGGCTTCTGGCCAGAGCGATCGGCGGCGACGAAACCGACAAAGTGTTCAGGCTCCGTTTCTGCACTTTGGCAGGGACGGCCGGCGCTTTTCTTTTCGCCAGGCAAGCAATCATCCGGGCGATGGGGTGGCGCGACATCGGCGACCGCGAACAAACCATCATAGCGCATGTCGTTGAGGAACATATCGACATGTTGCTGGCGGGGTTCCGGCAGCTGCGGCAAAGCGGCGAGGACAGCGCGGCGCAATCCTGCGAAGCCCCGGTGCGCCTTGCAACGAGGCGAACCGCCATGAGCAGCCGGCGCCTCGACGCGCACTCGTAAGGCTGATCGACCGCGCCTCGGTCGAGCCCGACAGGCCGACATTGTCCGCCGCCGGAGCGCCGCTTCGAGAGAGAACCCCATATTCCATCAGGCTATTCCAAAGCCTATCCCGGATTTCCCGACGGTCTCGGCGTTCGACAATAGTCTGGACACTATCAGCAGGGGGATCATCGCGAGTACGCCGATCAGGCTCGTGCCTGCAAGAACATAACCGATCGCATTTTCCCCATAGGTGGGCGTAAGATAGTCGCTGGCTAGGCCGACGAGCGGCACGCCCATTCCCAAGCCCAGGCATGCTCCCATCGAGGTGTTCAGCGCGATTGCAAAGCCGCGCGCGTAGGGCCCCACCGCCTGCTGGACGATATTGATCGTTACGGGCAGGCCGGATCCGGAGCACATGCTGAACACGAACATGGCGGGCAGGGCCAGGGCCCTTCCAGACGCCAGCACGGCGATCAGGATGGCTGGAATGGAGACGGCGAGGGCGGTCATCAAGAACTTGATCTCGACGTGGCGGATACGCGGACGCAGCAGGTCGCAGATCACACCGGCCCCCATGAGGCCGGTGGCGCCGCCCAAGCTCAAGGCGAGCGCGGCAAAGCCGCCAGCCTCGACCGTCGACATGTGGTGCGCGCGAATAAGGAAGGGCGGCAGCCAAGCATTTGCGATAAATAGCATGGACTGCAGGCAGACGCTGGCAGCCACCATTCCGATGAAGATGGAATTGCCGGTCAGCATTTTGAGTGTGGCCCCGAACGGCAGCGCCTCCGTTGCCGCATTCTCCATCAGGACGTTGGTTGTGACCCGCGGCGGCTCGCGCATCGTCAACAGCATCAGCACCGCTAGGACGAGGCCCGGCGTGCCGGCGATGACGAAGGCCATCCGCCATCCCAAGGTCGATGCCAGATATCCACCGACCAGCAATCCCAGGAACCCTCCAACGGAACCTCCCAGAAGCACGACCGCCATTGCGGAAGTGCGCTTCTTGTCCGGGAACAGATCCGCCACGACCGAAGAGCCCGCAGGCCCGAGCGCGGACCCGCCTATGCCTACGCCAAGCCGGGCGATGAACAATTGGATATAGGTACCAGCCAATCCACAGCCCATCGTGCCGAGGCTCCACACCGCAACGGCAGCCGCGATAAGCTTGATTCTGTTCACACGATCCACGAGATAACCCAGAGGAAGCGCGGTGAACAAGAATATGGCGCCGGTAGCGGTTCCCGTCAGCAATCCAAGTTTTGCGTCCGACAGTCCAAATTCGACCTTGATGTCCTGAGCCAGGATATTGATGATCGTATGGTCGAACAAATTTGCCGCGAGGGCCGCAAAAAGAAGTGCAATCGACCAGGCCCGCAATCTATCCGTTACAGGCCCCTTTGCTTCCGATTCGTATTGCTCTGGGTCGCCCATGAAGCCTCGAATGTTTTTGCGGATGACGGCCAACGCCGGGAGGATGGCAAATTAGGACGGAGCAGCCGCGTCGCTGAAAATGTCGTCGATCATCCATTTGGCTTTGGCCGGCTTGTCCGGGCCGGGGATGATGGTCAGATGGGTGGCGACGAGGGCCTGGAGGCGCTTCGCTTCGGCGATCCAGGCCCTTCACGGCGTCACGCAGGTTCTTTCACCTGCACCTTCTGAGGGGCGGGGATCGGCCACGAGCGCGCTTCGACCAGGACACGGCGATCTTCTTCCTTGAACGCCACGCCGATCGGGTCGCCGCCGTTGGCGACGACTTCGCACTGCTGCTTGAATATTCTTCGCTGCATCGCAAGACCCGTGTCGGTATAGGTCAGATGCTCCTCCGAGTGGAAAGTGGTCGGGCCTTGGCCGCCCTGCGCCTCATAGTCCGTCGGAAAGCGTTGCCGCTCTTCTAGGGTCATATCGATCCACCGCTTGCGGGGCGAGCCGTCCGGCATCTTCGACTCGAACCGTCTTTGAGGCGCGTTCTTTTTCCTGCGCGCTACAACCACATGCGCACAATGCGTGTCATCGAACGGAAGCATGACGTGTATGCTGTCGGTTGGCCCGTCCTCGATGAACAATCCAAACGAGATGATGTTCGGCAGGATATGTTGTTCGAGACGTCCCCACTTATTGCCTGCATCATCATAGGGGTGAATGTTCTGGCCGAGGACCGAGCGGCCGTCGGCCGAATAGTCCCAACGGGCTTCCGGCAGCCTCCCCGCATAGCGCGGTTCCCAGTCGAACTGCGGTCCGCTGATCGTAGTGTGAAGCATGACCACGTGAAAAAAGTCGACGGCGTTGTCGTTGAGCTGGCACCAATTGTGTTCCAACGGGAAAGGCCCGGCCTCACCGTTTGCGCTGGCCCAGAGGGTCACGACTTCTTCGTCGTCGGCCAAATTCTCGAAGCAGGAAAAGATCGGAAAGAGCGGCTGCCGCTCGGGTGGACCCATATAGGCCCAGATCGCGCCATATTCCTCCACCACCGGATACCAGGGCTGGCGGACACGATCGCGATTGCGCCCCCCTTCCGGCTCGCAAGGCTGTTCCAGGCAGTTCCCTTCAACGTCGAATTTCCACCCATGATAGCAACAACGGATGCCGTCTTCCTCGACCTGCCCGTAGAGCAAGCTCGTGCCGCGATGCACGCAGCGCGGATAAAGCAGACCCGGCTCGCCCTTCTTGTTGCGAAACAGGATGAGATCTTCGCCGAAGCGCCGAACCTCCTTCGGCAAGTCGGTGCACTCGGACGATGGCGCAATCGGATGCCAATAGCGGCGCAACAATTCGCCCCCCGGCGTGCCAGGCCCAACCTCCGTCAGAATCGGATCGTACGTCGGCTTCGGCATGCCATAGGCGCGGCCGGTCTTGTCCATGGTCGATTTGGCCATCTCTTGCTTCTCCCCTATCTGATTCCGAGGCAGGCTATACCGGCACGCCCACCGAGTCAAACAAACGTTTGATCGATCTACCGGGCAGCGCTACAGGAATGACATTGGAATATTCGGCCTCTCCTGTCGCAATGGGATTCCCTATGACCGTAGCTGACACGTCAGCGTTATTCTCTCCCTATAGTGTGCGGGGTATAACGCTCCGCAATCGATTCATACTGCCGGGTATGCAAAGGGGATGGGGCAAGCATTATGCCCCTACTCCCAAGTTGATGTCCTATTATCGAAGATGCATCGAAGGCGGCGTCTCGCTCATCATCACCGAGGCCACGATCGTCGATCATCCCTCCGCCACGGGGCATGATGCCTTCAAACTGATGGTGAATGCCGACACTGCGGATGCATGGCGACGCTGCCTCGAAGAGGTACGCGATGCTGGCGGACGGATCCTGATCCAGCTTTCGCATGAGGGCGCGACACGAAGGGAAAATGTCGGTGGGCCGGACCCCAGCTACCCGACGCTGAGCGCTTCGGGTCTCGTGGCGGCCGGCAAAGGGAACGGCAGAGCGGCCACGCGCGCCGAACTATGGGAAATCCGTGATGCCTATGTTCGAACGGCCCGGCTGGCGAAAGAGCTCGGCGCCGACGGGGTCGAGGTGCACGCGGCGCACGGTTATTTCCTCGACCAGTTCCTCTGGAGCGTGACGAATCTCAGAACGGACGAATATGGCGGCGCCACGCTCGCGGAGCGTAGTCGTTATCCCGCCGAGATCGTCGCGGCCATCAGAGAGGCGGTCGGGGAAGACTTCATCATAAGCTTGAGATTTTCGCATTTTAAGGAGGTCGACTATACGGCTCGGATTTGCGAATCTCCGTCCGAACTCGGCGAGATGCTGATCGTTTTCAGGCGCGCCGGGGTTGATCTCTTTCATGCATCGACCCGGCGCTTCTATGCTCCCGAATGGCCCGGATCTGAACTGAATCTGGCGGGCTGGGCGAAGTCCATGACCGACGCAGGCGTCATTACCGTAGGGTCCGTCGGTCTCACCTTGGATGCCATGGATACGGCGTTTACGGACAAGCCCGTTCATCTCGATCTGGAGGCAGGCCTGGAGCGTTTGTCGTCCAGGTTTTTGGCCGGAGAATTTGATCTCGTTGCGGTCGGCAGGAGCATGTTGAACGACCAACAATGGGTCAATAAGATACGGGACGGCAAGCTGAGCGAAATCAGACCGTTTAATCGTGCGGTAATGAAGGAATCTCTGGAAGATTGGGATGGCGCCGTAATCATGGACGCCCGTCAGAATAACCCAGGGCTTGTAACGGATGATTAGACCGGCGATGAACCTTGGAGAATATCGACCATTATTTTTATAATGGTATAAATGTTTTATCTACGCATTTGCAATTTGTACTACGCAATCCCCTTAATGCCGTTTATCGATCCATTGTCTTATCTTCCCAATCTGCGTCTGCGAGATCGGCCGTGATCATAGGCTCGCACGATGCTTCGAAAAACAAGGCTGGCCTCTTCCGCTTCGCGATCGATCGCTCTCCTGGCGGACACGGCGTTCGCGGTCGCGGAACATATTGTCGCTGTGGACGGAGATAGACATGCCACCATTCGGTCCGGTGCGACCCGCCAAGAGGGCAGGCGGCCTCTTGGTCTTGGCCGGATGCACGATAGGCATCAGCGTCGGCGTCTCGACGGTGATCGCCGGCAGTTTCACGGTATTCCTCAAGCCCATCGCGGATGACACGGGTTGGAGCCGATCACAGGTTGCCCTGGGACTGTCGACGGTTATCGGTTGCCTGACCCTCATGCTGCCTTGGCTGGGCCGGGTCACCGACAGGGTCGGACCGCGCCGGGTCGTCATCGTGGGTGCGCCGATGGCGGCGCTCTCCATTGGCTCGCTTGGCTGGATCCCCAGCTACTACCCCCTGTTTCTGGCGTGTTGCGCGCTGATCGGAGTGACGGGAGCGGCAACACACAATGTCATCTATTACGCCTTGCTGCCACGTTGGTTCGACAGGCGTCTGGGACTTGCCGTGGGCGTCGCCGCGTCGGGGGCCGGAATCGGCCTCTTCGCGGCGCCGCTCCTCGCCGAGATGTTCATCTCCAGCTTCGGATGGAAAGGCGCCTATGTCTGCCTGGGTCTGCTGGTCGGCGGCGTCGCCATGCCGGCCGCTTTGTTCCTGCTGCGCGACGCTCCGTCCCAGGGTGTCTACCCGAGCGGTGGCGCATCGGCCAAAGAAGCCATGCGATCGCCTAAGTTCTGGCTGATCGTCGGGATATATTTTTTCACGAGCATCGCCATCAATGGATGCGTCGTTCATCTGGTCCCGTTGTTGACTGACAAAGGGATCGGCGCGGCGCAGGCCGCCGCTATCTACTCTTATCTCGGCATCGCCGTTCTGGTCTCTCGCCTCGTCTGCGGATTTCTGCTCGACTATCTCGATGCCGGGCTGCTGGGTGCGGGTTGCTTCATGGCGGCAGCCCTCGGCATATTCCTGCTGACCCTTGCCCCTTCGGAAATGACGGCGATGATGGCCATCCTCTTGCTCGGCGCGGCAATCGGCGCCGAAGGGGATGTCATGAGCTATATCGTGCGCCGGTTATATGGGGTGCGGGCCTATGGATCGGCCATCGGTTTGGTCATGGCGTCCTTCATGGCGGGCATTCTTGGCGGTCCGCTTGTCGCCGGGGCCGTATTCGACATCACCGGCAGCTATGATTTGATTCTGTATCCGTTCGCGCTGTGCGTCGTAATCGGCGGCCTCCTGCATGCGACCCTGACGCTCCGGCAGCCGCTGTCTTCAGAGGCCTGACGCCGGCTCACGAGCAATTTGGATGCGGTTCATGAATGGTCAGCTGTCGGCGGAAAGAGCCGCTCGCACATGGTCCGGCACGGGCAGCGTGGTGAGCGTGGGCGGTTGGGTCAGCGAATGGGTCGCCCAGATACGGGTCTCGGTCGCTTCCATGCACAACAGATCGCCAAGCAAGAACCGATGCCTGAAGGCGATCGACTTGCGGCCGATCTTCTCGACCGTGATTTCGTGGCGCACCGTCTCGTGAAGCTGGGGTGCGTGATGAAAGTGCATCGCGAGCTGCGCGACGGGCAGTCCTCCGCGCGTTGCCGCATCGATCACGCCGTTCGGATCGATGCCCAAGGACAGGAGCATCTGGTTCAGCCCATCCACCATCCAGCGCGCGTAATTCGGAAAGAAGATGATGCCGCCGGCGTCGCACTCGCTCCACTGCAACAGCCGGTCATATTCATATGTTCGCATAACTCACACTTCCAGCCGGTCGCGGCGGCGCGACCATCCGGCGGCACGTAGCCGGATCTTCGCAACGGCTGCAACGTGAAGGTTGGATCGGGCCTGCGCTCGCTGGCCCGCCAGCCCCCGCAAATCCCGGACGATGACCGCATACATGCGACATCCTCATCCGGTGCATTTGCCAGCGCGCTTCCCGGCGGCTAAGCAAGCCGCCCGAACGCAGCCGGGTCTTGGCCGACATGACCTGGCCTCGCGTGAGGGCTGCAAGACAGATCTCTTATCCGTTGCCGGAGGCGAAAATGACGGCGTCCATCGATTCCCATCCCAAGCTTCACCATATCGTCGAAGAGGCGGATTTCGTGCACACCGGTCCCGGCACTCTCGCCGGCAATTACCTCCGCCGCTACTGGCAGCCCATCCACGTGTCCGCAGAGCTCCCGATGGGAAAGATCGTTCCGATCCGGATCCTTGGCGAGAGCCTGGCGCTCTACCGCGGCGAAAGCGGCAAGCCGCACGTCATGACCAATGAATGCCCGCATCGGCTGACGGTATTGTCGACAGGCTGGATCGAAGGCGAAACCATTCGCTGCCGGTATCACGGCTGGCGCTACGACGAGTCCGGGCAATGTGTCGAGCAGCCGGCCGAGGCGAAACCCTTCTGCGCGAGAGTGCCCAAAATCGCGTCTTATCCCACCCACGAAGCGCACGGTTTGATCTTCGCCTATTTCGGCGAAGGCGAGGCGCCGGCCTTTCGGCCGCTGCCGGGCCTGGAAGACGGCGCTCGCGACAGCTGGACGCTTTCCGCGTCGGTGGAAATGCTCCCGTGCAACTGGTTTCAGAGCGCGGAGAATATCATGGACGACGTCCATGTGAACTTTTCTCACCAGGGCCACTTCGTGAACACCGTGGCCAGGCCGTTCGTTCCCAGCAAGACCTGGGCACGGGAGACCTCCTTCGGGCTGACGCAATTCCAGCAGCGCGGGGACGTGACCGATCAGATCCACTTCATCATGCCGAACCAATGCTTCCTGGCCCATGCGCTGCGCACCGCGCGGGACGAAAAGCCGTTCTGGTTCAAGGCCCTGTTCTGGTATGTGCCGATCGACGACGAGAGTCATCTGCACGTTCTGATCATGGTGTACCATACGAAGAGGCGGGAGCGCCCCGAAGCGACGCCGGTGCATGAGGAGATCGAGGCCATTCTGTCCGGCCGAAAGAGCTGGGAGGACGTCGCGAAGCACCCCAACCTCATCCGCATCCAGGACGGCGTGGCGATCGTCGGACAAGGCAAGATCGTCGACCGATCGAGGGAGCGCCTGGGAACCTCGGACGTCGCGCTGGGCGTGCTGCGCAGGCTCTGGAGACGGGAGCTGAAGCTGTTTGCCGCCGGAAAGCCCGTGACGCCGTTCGACACGCCGGATCCTCAAGCCCTCAAGCAGGAGGAGTTGGACGCGATGGGATTCAATGCCTGAGGGTAGGGCGCATAGGTCGATTCCGTCGACGTGACCTTCGCGCCGAAGAGCTAGCCTCGTTCCGGTTCAGGTTGAACCGGAACGAGGCTAGAAAGTTCTTTGATTGCCGTGATTTCCGAGCCGCCAGATGATTCCATCTGGCTCGAAATCACTCCAAGGAATCCCCCTAAACCCTTCCTTCTTCCTTCAGCTTGAGCGCGACTCGTTCGGCCAGATTCTTCTTGGAGACCTTGCCGAAGGGCGACAGCGGAAATTCGTCCATGAGCTCCAGACGCTCGGGCAGCTTGTGCTTGGCGATCTCCTGTTGCTTGAGGAAGGCGACGAGCTGCTCGAAGGTCAACGCCGCGTCGGAGCGCACGATCACGCAGGCGCACATGCGCTCGCCGAGAACGCGATCGGGCATCGGCACGCAGGCGACGTTCTGAACGGCGGGATGCGCGAGGATGAGATTCTCGATCTCCTCGGCGCTGATCTTTTCACCGCCGCGATTGGTGAGATCCTTTTTTCGGCCTTCGACTATGTAATTGCCCGAAGGGTGGCGGCGCATCAGATCCCCTGAGCGGTAGAAACCGTCGGCGGTGAACGCTCCGGCATTATATTCCGGAGCGCCGAAGTAGCCGCGCAACGTGTAGGGACCGCGGGCGAGGAATTCCCCGACTTCCCCGGGCGCCACGTCGTTGCCGTCATCATCCACGAGCCGGACTTCGTCGTCGGGGCTGATCGGCCGGCCCACGGTTTCGAGCCGCACCTCGTCTGGATCGTCGGGACGGACAAACATCAGCATGCCTTCGGCCATGCCGAAATTCTCCTGCACGAACGCGTTCGGAAAGAGCTGCTTGGTGCGGCGGCGCACTTCCGGCTGCAGCCGCTGGCCACCGCTCTGAATCACGCGGAGCGAGGAAAGATCGTGCTTCGCGATGGCCGGATCGTCGATCAAACGGATCAGCAGCGTCGGCACGAGCGCGATGTGGCTGACCCGATGGCGTTCGATAAGCGCGAGAATATCTTCGGCGCGCGTCGAATTTCCCAGCACGACCGTGCCGCCATGCAGCAAATATCCCTGCAAGCCCGGACAGGCGAGCGGCAGATTGTGCGCCAGGGGCAGGACGTTCAACAAGATCCTGTCGGATCCCACCCCGGTCACCGCCGCCGCGGCCCGTGAGTTGTAGACATAGTCGTTGTGGCTGCGCGGGATCAGCTTGGGTATGCCGGTGGTGCCGCCGGAAAGCTGAAAGACGGCGGGATCTTCCGGGTCGATGGAGATCGCGCCCAATTCGTCGGCGGAGCGTTTGCTTGGTCGATCGATGAGTTCGGTCAGGGACAGATAGTCCGCCGGCGCCTCGCCCAGGACTATTCCGCAACGCAAGGTCCTGCTGGAAGGACGAATGCGCCGCACGAGCTCGCGGTAATCGAAATCCGCGGTCTTGTCCGGCGTCGCGCAGGCCGTGGCGCCGGACAGCTCGATGAACTGGCTGATCTCGTGGAAACGATGGGTCGGCAGCGCCATGACCGGAATGCAGCCGATTTTCTGCAGCGCGAAGTAGAGGTAGGCGAACTCCACCGTGTTGGGCAGCTGCACCACCACGCGGTCGAGCGGCTTGAATCCCTCGTCGAGCAGATTGAGCGCCAGACGGGTCGAGCGTTCATCCAGTTGCGCATAGGTTACGCGCCGGTCGCGGTCGATGATGGCGATCCGGTCTTTGAACTCGGCGAAAGCCTCGGCAAAGATGTCGGCTATGGAGCGATCCTGCCAATAGCCCTTGGCGCGGTAGCGCGCGGCAAAGTCCGGGGGGAATCGGACCACACCTTCCAACATATATTCTCCTAACCCTCGTCGCGCTTCGCACGTTCCAATCGTCCCGGAACCATGCCGCGCTTGTCTGCGGTGAGATAGCGCAGGAGGTCGGCCAACGCCATGGTCGGGCGCGCCCTCGTGGAGGATGTCCGTCCGTAAGAATGATGTGGGGCACATCGGGCCTTCCAATGCGGCAGTCCGAATGCCGCGAACCCGAGGTAACGTTCCGCCGTCTTCACCCGCCGCGATAGGGAATGCGCCGATGAGCGATCGCCTGGTAGGATGTTCGATCGTGCCGTCGGGACGCCTCATTCCGACACGGCGCTTTATCTCCAGCGCCCGTTATCCTACATTCAATCGATGCGCGGACTTGCCATCGCCTATCGTCCGGATTCGCTGGCCGAGGCGGAAGAAGTGATCCGCGCGAACAGCCTGAGACCGCCGATCGCCTGATTGATTTCCAGCCGGCAATCCGATCGCTCGCCTCCCATCTTTCCGGAGCCCGACAATGTCATCAATTCTCGCCGCGGCCAAAGCGGCGGCGCATCGCGCGAATTCTCGAGGAACCGGCGCCGTGCCGGGGCGCGGGAGGCTGCCGGCGTGAATCACGATCATGCCGGTCGGGCGGGAGAATCGGGTCACCTGCATGACCACCATCATGCGCCTGCTTCATTCGGACGGGCGTTTCTGGCGGGCACGATATTGAACATCGGGTTCGTGCTGGTTGAGGCCGCCTACGGCTTTTCGAGCGGCTCGATGGCCCTGCTTGCGGATGCCGGCCATAATCTTTCCGACGTGCTCGGGCTCGTGGTGGCCTGGACGGCCGCGGTTCTCGTGAAGCGCACGCCGACGGAACGCTTCACCTACGGGCTGCGCAAATCATCGGTTCTGGCGGCGCTGTTCAACGCAGTGTTCCTGCTCGTCGCGATTGGCGCAATCACGCTCGAGGCCATCCACCGCCTGTTTCATCCGGCGCCCGTCCTCGGGGGCGTCATGATGATCGTCGCCGCGGTCGGCATTCTGGTGAATGGGGTCACCGCGCTGCTGTTCGCCGCCGGCCGGAAGCACGACATCAACCTGCGCGGGGCCTTTCTGCACATGGCCTCCGATGCTTTCGTGTCGGCGGGGGTGGTGCTGGCCGGGCTGATCATTTGGCTCACCGGATGGACATGGGTCGATCCCGTCACCAGCCTGGCCATCGCCGTGGTGATCATCGTCGGCACCTGGGGCCTCCTGCGCGACTCGGTGTCGATGTCGCTGGATGCGGTGCCCTCCAACATCGAGCCTCGCGCGGTGGAAGCAAGCCTGGAACGGCTCGACGGAGTCGACCGCGTCCATCACCTTCACATCTGGCCCATGAGCACGACCGAAGTCGCGCTCACCTGCCATCTCGTCATGCCGGGCGGTCATCCCGGCGACGCGTTCCTCGACGATACGGCGCAAATGCTCCGCCGGCAGTTCGCCATCGGACATTGCACCATGCAGATCGAGACCGGCGCTGACCGGGACTGCGAGCAGACCACCCATTGCCTGGGCGCGGGGCCGAAGGCTCCCTGATCCCCGATCGCCTCAGAAATTGTAGCCGAGCGCCACGCCATATGTGCGCGGGGGCGCATAGGCTCCCACGGCGGGGCTGCCGAACAGCGGCGAAATCACCTGCGCGGCCACCACCGTGGCCTTGTCGGTGATATTGCGTATGAAGCCCGATACCGACCAGCCGGCATTGTTCGTATAGGTCAGATAGGCATTCGCCTTTGCATAGGCGGGCTGCGACATGAGCCGTATGTTGAGGGGAGAGAAATAGTATTTCGTCGAATATTCCCCCTCGGCCTTCAGGACCACGTTGCCGCTGGGAAGATCGAATCGATAGGATGCGGAAAGATAGGCCCGAAAGTCCGGGGCATTGTTCAAGCGATTCCCGTCGAAGACGACGACCGGTGCGAACGGCAGCGCGCTGTCGGAACCCTGATACTTCCGGTAGCGCGCATGGAGCCAGGACGCATTGCCCTCGAGCATCAGTTCCTGCGTCACCAGGGCGGAGACCTCCAGCTCGGCGCCGTAGAGGCGCGCGGAGGCCGCATTGGTCGTCACGATCGTGTTGAATCCACGCGTCTGCTGCACCTGCAGGTCGGTATAATCGTAGTAGAAGCCGGAAAGATTGATCCGGAGCCGGCGATCGAGAAGCATGGTCTTGATGCCCGCCTCATAGTCGGTCACCTTTTCCGGCTGGAAGCCTAATGCAACGAAGGCAGGATCGGTTCCGGGATCAAATCCGCCCGATTTGAAGCCTTTCGTAAAGGTCGCATAGAGAAGCGTGTCCGGCGTAGCCTGATACTGGATGCCGAGCTTCGGTGTCGTGGCGTTGAACGTCTTGGGCGGGATCGAAACCGCCGGCGGGGGCGTGATGTCGCCCGTGAAGGGCTCGGTGAAGCTGATCGCATTGCGCTGGAAGAGATGTTTGCGCTCGTGGCTGTAACGGATGCCCGCGGTGAACGAGAGCTTGTCGGTCACGTTCACCGTTCCCTCTGCAAAGGCCGCCTTGGCGGTCGTTTTCAGCAGGCCCCCGATGTCGGCGAGGCGGGTGAAGCCCGGAACCGGTGCCGGCACGCCGATAAAGTTCAGGTAGAGATTGGAAACATAAACGGTTGCCGGCGTGTAGTCGTCGTGCTCTTTGAAATAGAATAGACCGCCAGTGAGGTGAACCCTCGAAGTATCGTAATGTGCCTGCAGTTCCTGGCTGAACTGATGCGCTTCCTCGCCGTTGATGGACACACCGCCCAGGAATTGCCCGGCGGAAATATCTTGGGCGGCATCGGCGTTCTGGTCCCGATATCCGGTGATCGACTTGAGGCTGAACGGGCCTTGGCTCCATTCGACGATTCCGATGGCTGACGATGTCCGCAGCCTGAATTCCGGATCGATGGCATTCGCAATGTCATAGGGGTTGGACGGGGTTACCCCGCCGAGCACGATGAAGAAAGGCGGCGAACCGAGCGCGCCGGGAATGCCGGTGAGACCTGCCGCGCCCAAATAATGGATCGCGCCTCCGTTGTTCTTGTCGTGGTAATATTCGCCGATAAGCGTTGCCTTGAGATTGCTCGTCGGCGTGAGGACGAGCGTTCCTCTCACGCCATAGGCGTCTTTGTCGTCTATGTCGTTCCCGGTGATGATATTCTTCCCGTAGCCGTCCCTCTTTTCACGGAAGCCTGCGACACGCGCGAGGATCTTGTCTTTGACGATCCCGCCGCCGACCGCGCCTTCGACGCGGATGTCGTCGTAATTCCCATATGTCGCCCTGACGAAGCCGGACAAATCATTGGTGGGACGGGTGGTGGTGATGTTCACCGCGCCGGCCGTTGCGTTGCGGCCGTAAAGAGTGCCCTGGGGTCCGCGCAGCACCTCGATCGCCGAGACGTCGTACAGCCCTCCGCCGATCGCGAGGGTGCGCGAGATGTACACTTCGTTGGCGTTGGTGGCGACCGCGCTTTCCGCGGTGGGCGTGAAGTTGGAGATGCCGATCCCGCGCACCGTGATCTGCGTATACCCTCCGAAATCGCCCATTTTGAAATTGGGCACGCGCTGGGCGATGTCGGGAAGCAGATTGATCTGCGACTTGCGCAGATCCTCGCCGTTGAGGGCCGTCACCGAGATCGGTGTCTTCTGCAGGTTCGTGCTGCGTTTTTGGGCCGTGACGACGATCTCCTGCAACTCGCCCGCATTGTCGCCGGCCGTTTGCGCCAGCGCCTCGGTCGCGAAGCTGCCGAACAGGCCGGCGGCAAGCACACAGACGGAGACCGTCGCGGCCTTGCTCCGTTCCCGGGCCCCCTCTTCGTGACGAAATTCAGCGGCATGATTTTGCGCGCTGGATCGTGATCCCTTGGCCATTGTCTCTCTCCCCTTTTTCGGCGCGGAGGTCATTGGCCTCCGCGCCCGGCTTCCGTCATTTTTTAACGTCGTTTTCCGAGCCGAACCCGCAGGGCGAATGCCTTGATGCACTTGCCGCCCTGCATTTTTGTAACGATGCCTTGAACGATGATCATTGAACACCGTTCGCTTGTCAAGCTCGGGATTCCGATGCAACAGCGAGGGCATGAAGATCACTCAGCAGCAGGTTGTCACCGCCGCGCTGGCGCTGGTGGATAAGGAAGGACTCGACAAGCTCAACATGCGCGCGCTCGCCAATCGGCTGGGGGTGCAGCCTTCGGCGCTATATTGGCATGTAGGCAGCAAGGAAGAGCTCCTTTCGCGCATGGCAACCGACTTCATCGGTCGGGCCGTGACCGCTGCCCCCGTCAGCATGGGTTGGCGGGAATGGTTGCTGGCGTTTGGCCAGGCGTTCCTGGCCGAGCTTCTCGCGCATCGCGATTCCGCGCGGCTGTGCGCCATCGCGCGGCCGGTGGACATCGGCGCCAAGGAGATGAATGATCGCCTCGTCGAGGAGCTCGTTTCCGCCGGTCTCGATCCGGAGACGGCGCTTTCCTATCTGTCTTCCGTGATTGCGCTTTCGTTGGGCTGCGCCTTTTGTGAGCAGACCAGGGCCTTTCATGACATTCCCTACCTCCCGGCGGCGGCGGCGGCTCACGCGACGGGTCTCTCGTCGATGGTCGCGGGGTTCGCCGAACCGGCCGCAGCCAGATTGCGCCCCCTCCCATTGCTGCAGCGCAGAGGGGCCCAAAGACAGTAAGAGGCGATGGCCGGCGCCCGCTCCGGTGGCGGGCACCGCTTGTGATCCTCGATGTCCAGCTGTGCGGGGCGCGCCGCGCATCCGCTGGACTCGTTCCGGTTCAACGCGAACCGGAACGAGTCCAGAAAGTTCTTTGATGGCCGTGATTTCCGAGCCGCCAGGTGATTCCATCTGGCTCGAAATCACTCTCTAGCGCCGCCCTTCGGAGATCGGCCGACCGGCGATCCGCGGGCGATATCGGCCGCATGACGCATCGCGATTGCGGCTTGACAGCAGAACAATGTTCAATGATCATTGTTCAAGAATCTTTGCAGAGCAGGGTGTCGTCGCGACGCATTTGTCCTGCGGGTTCGGCCTAAAAATCACGAAGGCCGGGAGGCCCGATCATCTCGCGCCTTGAACGGGTGAGAGGACAATCATCGAACGGAACGGCGACGGGAACTTGATCGCCGCCACACAATCTAGGGTCGGGGGAGGAAGAAATGAACGTAAGAACGGGGCTTTTTGTCGGGACGTGCCTGGCGGTGATCTGGTCCGGCGGCGCCTTCGCGCAAGCGCCCGCGCCCGGTATGGGATCGGAGCCCCAGGCAGATCCGGGGAGGGCAGCTGCAGCCGACGAAAATGCCGAAATCGTCGTGGTCGCGCAGAAGCGGGCCGAGAAGCTGCAAGACGTTCCGATTGCGATCACCGCCATTGGCGCCGAGCAGCTGTCCGCTGCCGGCGTGACCAGCACCGATGAGCTGCCGATGCTCTCGCCGGGGTTGGGAATAACCATGGCCGGCGGACAGATCATGCCGAGCATTCGCGGCGTCGGCCAGACCGGGACTACCATCACGCTCGAAAATCCGATCGCGATCTACGTGGACGGCGTCTATTACGCCTCGCCCGCGGGCGGGCTTTTTTCCCTGAACAATATCCAGCAGGTTGCGGTTCTCAAGGGCCCGCAGGGCACGCTTTTCGGCCGGAACGCGACCGGTGGCCTGATCCAGATCACCACCCGCGATCCCTCGTCGACCTTCGGGGGAGAGGCCGATCTGACCGTCGGCAACCGTGAGACATATGGCGGCAGTCTTTACGTGACCGGCCCGCTCTCGACCAACGTTTCGGCCGATCTTGCCGTTCGCTATAATAACCAGAGCAAGGGATTCGGGAAGAACAGGTTCACGGGCAAGGACGTGAACGATCTCGAGGATCTGAATATCCGAAGCAAGCTCAAGGTGGAGCTGTCGGATAGCACGACGATCAGGATGGCCGGCGACTATGCGCACACCCGCGCCGGGCAGCCCGCATATCGTATCGTCGAAACCTCTGTGCCGGCGTTCCCCAATGCGCCCTATCCGCCTTCGGTCGGAAAGTTCGACGTCTATTCGAACTTCGATCCCCTTTCGAAGATAGAACAATGGGGAGGCAGCCTTACTGTCGAGCACCGGTTCGACTTCGCCACGCTGACCTCGATCACCGCCTATCGCCGGACGACGCTGGACATGATGTTCGACACCGACGCGGGTCCGGCGCCGGGAGGCGCCACGGTCGGCCAGAATGAAAAGCAGTTCACGCAGGAGCTCCAGCTCGTATCCAGCACGCGCGGCCCCCTGCAATGGACCGCCGGCGCCTATTATTTCGACAACCGCGGATTCTACGATCCGCCCGTCCACGTGTTCTTGCCTGTAAACCTGAATCTGCCTTTTCTTCCGGGACTTCCGATCTCGCAGATTCTATTCCATGGGCGGCCCAAGGCCGTTTCGGTCGCCGGCTATTTGCAGGGTACCTACGCCCTGACCGACAAGCTCAACTTCACCGCCGGAATTCGCTATACTTGGGAGAAGCGGAAGATTTCCGGGTCGCAGACGCTGATCCCGGCCGTGGTTCCCATCACCATTCCCATTCCCGACAGCAAACGACGGACCGAGGAGCGGCCCACATGGAGATTGGCGCTCGATTATCGATTCAGCGATCAGGCGCTGGGCTACCTATCCTACAATCGCGGCTTCAAGAGCGGCGGCTTCAATCCCACCGAGCTGCCCTATACCGAGTTCAAGGCGGAAGTGATCGATGCCTATGAAACGGGACTGAAGCTGGATCTTCTTGATCGCCGCCTGCGCATCAATCCGTCCTTCTATTATTACAAATATGACAATCTTCAGGTGGTGAACTTCACCGAAGGGACTCAGAAGACGCGAAACGCCGCGCGGGCGACCATTTATGGTGTCGATCTCGATGCGACCGCGCGCGTCAGCAAGCAGTTCGAGATGACGGTCGGCTTTGCCTGGATCCACGGCCGATACGACGAATTCAACGGCGCCCTGTTCTGGACGCCGCAAAGCCAGGCGAACGGGGGCGGCAACACGCTTTCGGTCGGCAGCGCGAAGGGCAAGAAGATCGCCAATACGCCCGACTGGACGATCAACGTCGGGGCCAATTATGTTATCCCGCTGGGTTCGGACGAGCTCGTGCTCAACGGCACCTATTATCATAGCGACGGATGGTATGCCGAGCCGGAGAACCGCCGAAGGCAGCCGTCCTATGATCTCGTCAACCTGTCCGCCGCCTACAGGATGGGCGATTCCCTGGAATTTTCGGTGTGGGGCCGGAATCTCGGCAACGTCGCTTATGCGCGTCGATTATACTCCTCAACTCCGGGAGACATCGTCGCACGGGCGGCAGGCAGAACGTTCGGCGCGACCGCGGGCGTGAAGTTCTAGGAAGCGGCGGTGGCGGCGCGAATGATGCATGAGAGTGGAATGGAGAGAGTCGATGAAAAACGCTGCTACACGGCTTAAGGGCCTTCTCTTGGGTGCAACATGTCTGATTGGCGCAGTCGCGCTGACGGGAGAGGCTGCCTTCGCCGCCACGCCCGAGGCATCCCGCTACCCCATCCTGGACGAGAAGCAGCTCGGGCAGTTGAATTACATTGTCCAGATCGCAGGCCAGCCCGACGGTGACTTCAGCAACATGCTTCTGCTCCCGGGAATGAAGGGAGCGGACGAGCATGTCCGCGTTCAGCTGGCGTTTATGAGCTACGCCCTGGACGTCGCGGTTTACAACTACACGCCTGCGTATCGCGAATTGGGCGAGCGGGCGAGCAACAACATGCTCCGAAAGATGATCGATTACGCGGCGTGGGGCGACATCGTGCGGGTCAGTCAGGGTGTCGCCAAATTCAATCCTCCCGAGATCCTTCCGCTGCCTTCCCATTACGATCCGACGGAACATTTCATCATGTACTCCGGTCACCTGTTCCAGATGCTGACCGAACATGAGATGCTCTTCGGGGACAATCGCTTTTCCAAGCCGGATTCGATCAGGTTCCAGTATCCGCCGACCTTCAACTATCCGGCCGAATGGACCGTGACCGCGGGAAAGGTGTTCAGCTACGATCTCCCGTCATTGACGAAGCGGATATACGGCGACTTTGAAGAGTTCGGGTGGAGGGGCGATACCTGCTTGCCGGGCGCGGTGTTCGTATTGTGCAATCAACAGCCCATGCTCGGCTTCAAGATGTACGACCAGCTGTACGGCACCAAATATTTCGCCACCGCGTCCACCCAATATAAAAAGATGCTCGGAGAAGAAGATGCGCTGGATCCCAAAACGAAAACTTGGGCCAACTATTACAGTATCCATACGAAGAAGTGGGTGCAGCAACCCATGGGTGCGGTGGACGGCTGGGCCGGAACGTTCATGCACGCCTGGGACAAAGCCGCCGTCGAGAAAGTCTATCCAGCCCAGCGCGACTATCATGTCGTCACGCTGCCGGACGGCACCGCCACGGTGAAGGGCGAGCTCGAGATCGAATTGAAGAGCCCACATCCGGTATACAGCGAAGATCAAGGCTTCATGGCGGTGTTCGCGGCCGAGGTGGGCGACGCGGCCACCAAGGCGAAAATGCTGGACTATGCGGACAAATATTACGCGCCCAAGTGGAGCGGGGATGCCTATTATTATCCCATTTCGGCAGAGTTCCGCCGCGCTGACGACGCACCGAACGTATGGCGGCGCGTGCAGCCGTTGCAAAGCACCGCCACGTTCGCGTTGGCCCGCATCCTTCCCAAGGACGGGCTTTACAACATGTACAATCGCCCCTTCACCGCCAAGCATTTCCAGCAGCCCTACGTCAGCAACATTGCCTATCCGGACGTTCAGGTGCCGCGCGCCGTCTTCGACGAAGCGAGGAACGCGCTGGTCGTGACATTGCGGCCCGGCCGCACGGCCTCGACCACGACCGTGCGGAGCTGGACGTTCAACAATCTCGATCCCAAGGAGAATTGGGTGGTCTGGCAGGATGGGCGCAAGCTCGCCGCGCTGGAGGCCGGCACGGTCAAGCCTGCCGCCGGCGTGACCGGAATCGAGATGCAAGGCGCGACGGTGACGATCAGCATGCCTGTCGCGAAGGAGACTACCTTCATAGTCGAGGGCGAGAAGGCGCGCATGCCTGCCGCACGGGAGACCGCCCTGCTGGTCGAGAATGATCGGCAGGCTTTGGCGAACGGCACGGGCGGCCGCCATTGAGGGGCATTGCGCAAGAAGCGGGGAAAGTGTGGATTGCCTCCGGCAATCCACACTCATCTCGGGGCCGGCGTCGCCGCGTGAACTTCAGATCCACCACATTCGGCGCGCGCCGTAGAGGCGGACGATATCAGTCAGCCTGCTCCGTGGCGCTGACATATCCATAGGCCCGCAGACGCCTCGCCATGGCATTCGCCTCAGGCTCGGTCGCGTAAGCCTTTTGCTTATAGCCGGGGACGATATTGTCCGGAGCCTCTATCCATGACTCCGAGGGCGGGTCGAGCAGGAACGAATGGGTATCCTGCCACCGTTCCATTTCTTCGCCCACTACCACTTTCCATGGCATCGTAATGATCTCCTCTATTATAAAGATGTAAAGACGCGACTTTATTTCGTAAGATATTCATCGATCGACGCGTGGCCATGGATCATAAGCGCGTCTTTAACGCCAAACCGCATGAAGTCCTGCGTGGGATGGTGCATACCCCGCTGCATATATATTACGTTTCCGAGGTCCTGCCATAGGAACGTCCCCCAATTCTTATTCTCATAGAAGTCAGGGTAGAATTCCGGCTTGATCCTCTTCTTCTTGGCCGCTTCGGGATCCGGCACCAGCTCCGCCATCCACTCATCGAGGATGCATGTGTCGGGATCCATGCCATTGGGACGGAAGGTGAAGAAGTTGCCATCGGTGACGGAGCAATTGGCAACCCACAGATTCGGGCCGATCATGCCGTACTTTACCGTCATGAGCTCGGAGTCCGTGTAGACCGATAGGTCCACCCCTGTCGGGGCATATTGCTTGCGCCGCAGATCGGCCCACCACTTGCCCAATTCTGCCAGCGGCGCGCCATAAGGATATTCGTTGGCAAGCTTCTCGGCCATGGCATTGACCGCGTCCTGGTTGCCGAGCTTGAAGTTGTCGTCGACCTCCACCAGCATGGCCAGATAGCCGCGGATCATTTCGTGCACATCGGCTTTTGGATCCGAGGCAGAGCCGAGCCGTGCGCTCGGCTGTGGAGCGAGCACGGTATCCCAGGCCATATCGGATTTGGCGGGCCCCATGTGACCGTGACCGTAATTCGAGACGCGACCTTTGCCATTGCTCGGATACGCCGTCAGGCCGCCGAAGCACTCAAAGCCCTGCTCATCGACGGGAAGGTCTCCACCGCCGTATAAGAGGCTCTGGGGATGGGTGCCCTGGAGGTGGTAGGCATCGCGGAAAGCGTCCATGCCCAACTTCCAGTTGCAGCGTATGATGGTGCTGCGGCGTCTGGTCGTGACCCACTTCGACATGTCCAGGTTGAGCCACTCGGGGATCGGATCCAGATAATCCATCAACGGCACCGCATTGGGATCCAGGTTGATGAAGATCCATCCGCCAAAGGTTTCGATCCGATACTCGGGCAGATTGAGGCAGGGCGGCTCGACGAGCTCCGGCTCGAATTCCTGTACGTCGACCGCTTCCTTGATCGTTCCGTCGAGATTGTAGCGCCACGCATGGGCGACGCAGCGAATCTCCTTGGCGTTGCCTCGGCCTTCGCGCAATTGCCGGCCCCGGTGGCGGCAGGTGTTGCTGAGCGCCTTGAGGGTGTTCGGGGCGCTGCGAATGATCAGGATGGTATAGGGCCCCAGGCTGTATTCCATATAGTCGCCTACCTTGGGAAGCTCGTCTTCCCGGCCGACCAATTGCCAGACATAGGGCCACAATTTCTTATACTCGAGCTGCATGAACTCTTTGGAAGTGAAGCGATTGTTGGGCAGGGTGCTGGGACCGTCCCTGTTCATGCGGAACTGTTCGAAGTCGATGCCTGCCTCGCTCCTGCGGGTTACGTCGTTTCTGAGATCCATGTCGGCCATTTTGCGCTCCCAATGATTTTATCGACCCGGCAGGAGCCGCGAGACTCTCTCTCCGTGCGAATTGAACTATGTTCATCGAACATTGTTCATGTCAAGCTGAGGTTTCGTTCGTCGTGAAAAAACCTGCGGAAATTCGACCGGAGTCCTTTCCGGCGCGCTCCCGGACTTCAGCAGCAGGACGGGAGGAGAAAGTCTCAGCTTCTCAATGGCCAAACGCCATGGCGCAGCCGCTTTTCGCGCACAGTGCCGTCCTGCCGCACCGGCCGCGATCGCTTCCCCTTCTTTCGATCGCATGCGGCGATTTAACGCCGTTCTTGCCGGGCCCCGGATTCGATGCGACATCGCGGGCATGAAGGTGAGTCAGCAGAATATTGTCGTCACCGCATTGGCGGTGATGCACAAGGAAGGCCTCGACAAGCTCAGCATGCGCGCCCTTGCCAAGCAATTGGGCGTGCAGGCTTCGGCGCTCTATTGGCATATCGGCGGCAAGGAAGAGCTTCTCAGCTGCATGTCCACGACCTTTTTCGGTCGGGCCCTTGACGCGATGCCCGAAAATTTGAGCTGGCGCGAATGGCTGCTGGCGTTCGGACAGACGTTCCGGGCCGCTCTTCTCTCGCATCGCGATTCGGCACGGCTGTGCGCCATCGCACGTCCGGTGGACAATGCCGCGTGGGAGATGAATGCTCGCTTGATCGAACCGCTCGTTTCCAACGGCCTGGATCGGCATACGGCGCTGTCCTATCTGTCTTCGGTGATTTCGCTTTCGCTCGGCGGTGCCCTGAGCGAACAGTCCGGAGCCTTCGACGATTACCTGGACCAGATGGTCCCGTTTGACGAGGTTCACGCCACGGCGCTTTCGTCGATGGTTGCGGGGTTCCCGGAATCGGTTGCGCGCGAGGAACAGAAGCAGGATCCGCTCTGCGTTGGAGACGTGGCTCCCTTGCTGAAGAAGGTCCCATAGGGCAGGGCCGCGGAACGCCGAACGGTCGTTGAAGATCGGCCGGTCCTTCTCCGGGAGCGCCGCGCGATGGCGGTGCCGGACGTCTGCCTATGAATCGATTTTCGGTCGGATCGCCGTCAAGGCGTCAGTCTGCTGACGATGAGCGCGATCTGCTCCTTTCTCCATTCTTCGTAGCTCATCCGCCTGCGGACGGCCCAGCTCTTCAGCGCCGGCAGATGTCCGAGGAGAATGATATCGTACGCCAAGGCATGGAAATTCACCTCGTTGAATACGCCTTGGGAAATGCCGGATTTGATGAGATCGGCAAAAACGTTGCTTATGGCCGCTTCGCGATTCTTATATTCTTCCTGCGCCGGCGCAGGCAGCCGCCGATATTCGGCGTACATGATCCGGATCTTGCGGCGGTTGCGTTCCGAAGTCAGAAAATAATGATCGAGCGCGCCAACCAGCCTTGTAAGATGCGGCGCCGGGCCGTGGGTGATGTCGGACAGCTGATCGCGCAGGCCATCGTAGATGTCCTGACATGCCATCACCAGGAGATCGGCCTTGGTGTCGATATACCGGTAGATTCCGCCGACGCTTATGCCGGCCTCGGCGGCGACCGCCTCCACCGACAGCTTTTCGAAGCCGTGCTTCGCGATATGTTCGCTGGCGACCTGGGTAATGCGACTGCGCTTCTCGGCCGTGCGCTGGGCTCGGCGGCCACCCGGCTGCTCGGCCGAGCGGAATGCCGGCGCCGTCTTGTCCGGATCGGGAGCCACCGCAATCGCCGACGCCGCCTCCGTTTCACGCATCGAACGACGGGTCATGCGCTCAATTCTCCCGGCGGATCCCTGCGCCGTCCGCCCCATCGGAGCGAGGCGCGGATTCTTGGCGGGTTGCGATTCCGCCGACGCCTTCTCCAAGGTCGTAATGCCGGTCCTTCGCCAGCGCCCGCAACTCCGCCTCGTCATTGCCGGTCAGCTCGGCGATGAATTCGATCGGGATGTGGGTGCCGTTATCCTCTGCGGACTTGCGAATGCGCAATGCGTTGACGGGCGACACCCGGAAATGGCGCCGTATCTCGGGGCCGATCTCGTCCAGCCCGCGCGAGAACATGTCGCCCGATTTCAGGCGCAGCCAGGCCTGCGAATAATCGACGCCGTCGCAATCGGCGATCACGTTGACCACCGCCGGCTTGCCGGATTCGAGCGCACGCCGCATCGCGGGCGCGAGCTCCTCCGTGCGCGTGACGAACTCGCCGTGTGCGCCAAGCGCCTGGAAGGCGAGATCCCAGCGGTTGTTCGTTCCGACCGACCAGTCGATGTTCGGGTGGATATCGTCGCCCATCAACGAATTGCCGCCCCACGAGCTGTTGTTCAGCACGACGACCGTGCACGGCAGCCGGTAATGAATCATCGTCTCGATGTCCGGCGCCGCAATGCCCATGCCGCCGTCTCCGACCAGCGTGACGATCTGCCGTCCCGGGCGCGCGACCGCGGCGCCGATCGACATGCCGATACCTTGTCCGAGCGCGACGCGCGGGCCCGCGTCGAGAATTTGGCCTGCGAAGCGCGCCTGGACGGCGTCCGTAAGATACAAGGATCCGGAATAGGAATCGTAGATGATCGTCGCATCCGCATCGACCAGGTTCGCCAATATGTCGGTCAACTCATAGGTGTGTATGGGGCTCCAATTGGCATATTTCTTGGCGAGCGCCTCACGTTTGGCCTGATTGCGCTGGCGCATTTCTCCGAGCTTGTTGATCCAGTCGCGGCGATCGACGGCCTCTTCGCCCAATTCGGCGGTGCACAAGTCGATCAGCTGACGCAGGACCAGCTTGCTCGCGCCAACTGCCATCGCCTCCGTCGGCAGCGCGTACCAGATTTCCTGCGGCGTCTCGTTGATCTGGACATAGCGGACGTTCCCGCGTGGCCAATCGGGCGCCTCGAACCAGGATTCCAGCTCGCTGGCGCGCACACCGACCAGCAGGATGAGGTCGGCTTCCGACAGCATGGCGCCGCGGCAGGATGCCGGAAGGCCCATCGGATCGCGTTCCGAAACGGCGCCGCGCGCAGTGCGCCGCGTGTTGGTGGGGATCTGCATCAGCGCCGCCAGTTGCTGAAGCTCGGCAATGCCGTCCGACCAATAGACGCCGTCGCCTGCGACCATGACGGGCCGCTTCGCGCCGAGCAGCATTTCGGCGATGCGCGACACCTGCGCCGGATCGCCGGCGCTGAGCGGCACGCCGGGCGGCGCGCCCGCCGGCTGGTACTTTCGTTGCGGCGTGGGGCCGAAATTCCATTGATTGTTCAGCGGAACTTCAAGGCAGATCGGGCCCGGAGGAAAGCTGCAGCTGTCGCGCAGCGCCTTCTGCGTCCAATAGGAGTTGAGTTCCCAATCGGTCAGTCGCTTGGTCCATTTCGTGACGGTCTTGAAGCATTCTGCGGCATATCCTTCCTGGAGGATCTCGAGGCCGTCTCCGGCCGTGCCATGCTGGCCGACGAGCAGAACCATCGGGCTCAGCGCACCGATCCCCTGCGAGAGCGGAGCAAGATAATTGGCCATCCCGCCCGAAGACGAGGCGTAGCAGACCCCGGATTTGCGCTTGATCCGCCCGTAAGCATCGGCGGCGAAGCCAGCCGATTGTTCGTGCCGGAAATGGATGTTGTTGATGCCGATCCGGAAGGCTTCCTCCAACACGTTGTTGATGTAGCCGTGGATGCCGAACATGTCGGTCACGCCATTGTCCGCAAGTGCCCGGGCGATCGCTCTTCCGCCGGTAAGCCTGCAATCGTTGGTCGCCGCCATCGCTTCCAATCCCTGAGTGCCCGATCGTCCTTCAGCTGCGGATAAGGATCACGCGCGCTGCATCCTCGCCATCGTAGGCGCCGCGTCCTCGCTGTCAAGATATTTGCGAATAACGGTTCGCTTTTGTCTTGACAGCAAGCGCGTCGAAGGTGAATTTGCGCGCCCAGATACTGACGGGAGGGAGCAATGCCGGTTGCATCGCCAAGTGCGAGGACCTGGAGTCTCGATGCGCTCCTGGTCTTGCATCGCGCCATGCTCGTGTCGCGCGAGATCGAGCGCGCCTGCATCGCGAAGTCGGGTCATTGGTATCCGTCGCTTGGCGAAGAAGGCGTCATCATCGGTACATTTTCTCAGCTTAGACAAGAGGATGCGGCGTTGCCCCACTATCGCGGCGCGCTGGTCGTTCCCTGGCTGCGCGGCCGTAGCCTTGGCCAGGTGATGGGCTGCGTCACGCCGTCGCAAACCAGCCCGACGCGCGGCAGGATGTATGGCGGCTTCGCGGGCGGCATGGAGTTCGGCGTCATGCCGTTCATCACCAATGTGCTCGGGCCGAATATCGCGGTCGCCACCGGCATGGCGCTCTCGTTCAAGCTCAGAAGCGAACCACGCGTCGCAGTTGTGACGTTCGGCGATGGCACGGCAAGCACCGGCGAGTTCCATGAAAGCCTGAACATGGGCGCCGTGCTCAAGGCCCCCGTGGTCTATGTCTGCCAGAACAACGGCTATTCCATCTCGACCGAGACGGCGCGGACGCTGGCCGGCGAGTCGGTCGCGGATTGGGCGAGCCGATACGGCATGCCGACCGCGCTGGTCGACGGCAACGATGTCCTCGCGGTCGCCGAGACGGTCGGCCATTTCGTCGAGCGCGCGCGGGGTGGGGGAGGCCCGGCGCTGATCGAAGCCAAGACGCTTCGCCAAGGCGGCCATTTCGGCGCCGACCAGGGCGCCTATATGCCCGCCGAACACGGGCGCGCAGCGGAGGAGGGTGATCCGATCCGGCGGCTCGAGCGGGTGCTGCGCCAGCGCGGATGCGACGATGAGCAGATCGAGACCGTATGGAAGGACGTCGCCGACGAACTGGCCGAAGCCGTCGCCGCCGCCGATGCGCAGCCGGCGCTGACCGGTCGGGATCTGGGACTGGACGAGGTCTTCGAACATGCGTTCTGAAGCATCGACGGCGCCTGCCGCCGGAAACCGTTCGCTTACCCTTCGGCAAGCCATAGTCGAAGCGATCGCCGAAGAGATGGAGGCCGATCCCGCCGTCGTCATGATCGGGCAGGATCTCGGCGCCTTCGAGGGGCCGCTGAAGTCGGCCGAAGGCCTGTTCGCGCGCTTCGGTGCCGAACGCATCATCGAGGTCGGGATCTGCGAGTCCTCGATGACCTCGCTAGGCGTCGGCATGGCCGTGCAGGGCATGCGCCCGATCGTCGAACTGATGTTCAGCGACTTTCTGCCGATCGCTGCGACGGCGATCGTTCAGCTGGCCGCCAACCTGCGCTATTATAGCGGCAACACCGGCAGCGTGCCGATGGTGATCCGCGTGAAGGGCGGCGACGGTCCTTATCGGTCCCATCCCCAAAATTACGAAGCCATGTTCGCCCATTCGCCGGGGCTTACGATCGTCGCGCCGAGCGACGCCGTCAGCGCAAAGGGGCTGATGAAAAGCGCCATTCGCTCGAACGATCCCGTGCTGTTCATTGAGAACATATTTCTTTACAATGCCTTCCGCGAAAATGTCCCCGCTGGCGAGATCGAGATCCCGCTCGGCAAGGCAGAGGTCGCGCGTGAGGGCGGCGATGTGACGATCGTCACCTATGGCCGCACCGTGCGCACCGCCCTGGCGGCAGCGCGCGAGCTGGCCCGCAACGCGATCGAAGCCGAGGTCATCGATCTGCGTACGATCGCGCCTTTCGATGAGGAAGCTGTGTTGCGCTCGGTCCGTAAGACGGGGCGCTTGGTGGCGGCGCACGAAGCGTGGGAAGTCGGCGGCATCGGCGCCGAGATCGTATCGCGCGTGACCCGCAAGGCGTTCGGTTCGCTGGCGTGCGCTCCGGAGCTTGTCGGCGCCCCCGCCGTGCCCGTGCCTTGGGCGGAACCGTTGCGCGATATGATGATACCGAGCGTGGCGCGTATCGTCGAAGCCGTGATGAAGGTTCTTCCCAAATGAGTGATGAAGAGGGCGCGAAACCCTCGACCGTTCCTCGCGAGGGGTCGCGGCGGCCTGTGCCCCTGATGCGCAGGATGATGATCGATTCGCTCCTGCGGTCTCAAGCGGCCATTTTGCCGGTGACGGTGACGGCAGAGGCGCCCGTCGGTGCCTTGGTCGCGGCGCGTGAGCGCCTTCGCGGGGCGATCCCGGGCCTCACCTATGGAATGCTGATCGCCAAGCTGCTGATCGGCGTGCTGCAGGACCATCCGTTTCTCAACGCGGCGATCGTGGACGGCGCGCTGGTCGAATATTCCGATATCCAGCTGGCTTGCGCGGTGGCGCTCGACGATGGCGAGCTGGTCGTGCCGGTTCTTCACCGGGCCCAGGAGATGAGCCTGCCCATGCTCGCCGAGGCGATGCGCGATCTGATCGCGCGCGCGCGATCGCGCAGGCTCGTGCCTGCAGATGTCCAAGGCGGCACCTTCGCGTTGTCGAACGTCGGCAACGTCCCGGGTCTGGCGGTTCCGTTTACGGCGACGCCGGTCATTCCGCCCAACCAGGCGGGGATTCTGCTTACCGGCGTGATTCGTCCGGCGCCCGTGGCGGTGGACGGCCGCGTCGTCGTATCGGATGTCATGCCGGTCGCCTTTTCTTTCGATCACCGGATCGTCAACGGCGTGCCGGCCCTGACCGCATTTGGCGCGTTCATTCGCCGCTTGGACGATCCGCAAATCTGGCTTCAGGAGCGAATGAGATGAGGCACGAGGTCGTTCTTGAATCTCTCGGAGAGGGAGTAACCGAGGCCTATGTCGCCACATGGCTGAAGCAGGCCGGCGATCCGATCTCCGCCGGTGAGGCGCTGGTCGAAATGATGACCGACAAGGTGAACGTCGTGATCGAGTCGCCCGCAGACGGCATTGTGGCGGAGATTTGCTTTCCCGTCGAAGCCCGCGTGGCGATCGGAAGCCTGCTCGCCGTGATCGAGGAATGATCGCGCTTCGGGCTCGGATGCCTGCTGCTGCGAACGGCCCAAGGATGCGCGGGGACGGCGGCCCCCGTCCGCTTCCGTCGTTAGGGGCGCTTCTGGCCTTGCTGGGGATCGGCGCCGCTGGAACGGACACCGCGCTTCAGGACGACGGCGTCGCCCGTCGGCTTGACGCAGCATCCCAGGCGCAGCCGGTCCTTCAGTTGGCGCAGGCGATGCCCCATCTGCAGTTCCATGACGACCTGCTCATTCCGATCGGGCTGGCCGAGATTTTCCACCCCTTCGAGGACCTCGAGCGAACAGAGCGAGCAGCGCACCTCCCCATTGCAGATCGTTGGCCAATAATAGCCCTGGCGCCGTGCCGCCTGCATGAGCGTCTCGCCTTCGTGGACGGTCAGGACGGCGCCGAGGGGTTCGACGCGGACAGAGGCGAATGCCCGCCGCTGCCCCGTCGATTCCTTTCCGCCATCGGTCATCACCTCCATCCGGAATCGCGATCCATGGACAGGACGGCCGGCCCGCAAGCAGCCGACGAAAGCGCGGGGAACATCAGCCGGACGGTTCCGTGGCGGTGACATAGCCATAGGCCCGCAGCCACCTCGCCATGGCATTCGCTTCCGGCTCGGTCGCATACCACGACTCTCCAAGGCATATTCGGGATTCCCTTTGTTCTTCTTTCAAAGTGAGGGGAAGCATCCTTATTTCGTCAGATATTCGTCAATTGATTCGTGGCCATGGGCCATGAACTTGTCCTTTGGGCCGAGCCGCATATAGGTCTGCGTCGGATGATGCATTCCCCGCTGCATGTATTTCACGTTTCCGAGATCCTGCCACAAGAAGCGGCCCCAATTATCGTTCTCATACATATTGGCATAGAATATGGGCTTGATCCTGTTCTTCTTTGCTGCCTCGGGATCCGGCACCTCTTCCGCCAACCATTCGTCCAGAATGCAAGTGTCCGGATCGTTGCCGTTCGGCCGGAAGGTGAAGAAATTGCCGTCGGTGACGCTGGTATTGGCGATCCAGAGATTGGGACCGACCATGCCGAACCTCACCGTCATCAGTTCCAAGTCCGTATAATGCGAGATGTTCAACCCCGCTTTGGCATATTGCGTGCGCCGCAGATCGGCCCACCATTTGGCGAGCACCTTTGGTTCCGCATCATAGGGATATTCGGCGGCCAGCTCCTTGGCCAGGGCATCGACCGCCTCCTGGTTGCCGAGCCTGAAATTGTCGTCGACCTCGACCATCATCGCCAGATAGCCGCGAAGATGCTCCAGCACATCGGCTTTTGGATCCGAGGCGCCGGCAAGGCGCGCGCTGGGCTGCGGAGCGAGCACATTGTCCCAATCCAGGCCTTCGCCGGGCGTTCCGAAATGGCCATGGCCATGATTGCTGTAGCGGCCCTTGCCGTTGCTCGGATAGCAGGTGAGGCCGCCATAGCATTCAAACCCCTGCTCTTCGGCGGGAAGGTCGCCGCCGCCATACAGCAGGCTCTGCGGATGGACGCCCTGAAGGTGATAGGCGTCGCGAAAGGCGTCCTGGCCCATTTTCCAATTGCAATGCAGGATGGTGCTGCGACGCCGCGTCGTCACCCACTGCGACATGTCGAGGTTGATCCACTCCGGGACGGGATCGAGATAGTCCATGAGCGGAATGGCGTCGGGGTCCAGGTTGATGAAGACCCAGCCGCCGTAGGATTCGAGCCGGTACTCGGGCAGATTGAGGCATGGCGGCTCGACGAGCTCAGGCTCGAACTCCTGGACGTCGACCGCTTCCTTGATGGTGCCGTCGAGATTGTAGCGCCAGGCATGCGCCACGCAGCGCAATTCCTTGGCGTTGCCTCGGCCCTCTCGCAGCTGCCGGCCGCGGTGGCGGCAGGTGTTGCTCAACGCCCTGATGGTGTTCGGAGCGCTGCGAATGATCAGGACCGTATACGGTCCGATACTATATTCCAGGTAATCGCCGACCTTGGGGATCTCGTCCTCGCGGCATACCATCTGCCACACATAGGGCCACAGCTTCTCATATTCGAGCTGCATGAACGCCTTCGAGGTGAAGCGGTTGTTCGGAAGCGTGTTCGGACCGTCCCTGTCCACGCGGAACTGGTCGAAGTCGATACCAACGTCCTTCCTGGTCGTCATAGCATCCATTGCATTTCTCCCGGCATCGTCATGAACACTGTTCAAGGTCGCAGTGATTCATCCTTCTGTCAAGAATCTCGTGACCGGATGCCCGGCTTGCCTCCCGGCGCGAGGCTCGGCGCCGATCGGGCGCGCCCTGCTTGCGAGACGCGCCGTCGCCGTATCGGCGCCTTGCTCTCGACGGGCGATGAATCGGTCACTATCTGGCCGGCAGGCGACGCCGCGTTCGCGATGGGAGACGGATATGACGATGAAAAGGCCCGCGCTGCTGGTGGGCAGCGTCAACCTGGCAAGTGCCCAGGAGGTGTTTACCACTGCCGGAGACGTGCTCGGCGGCTGCTTGCGATCCGTCCCGGACGGAGAGACGGGCGAGCGCCTGCAATGGTTCAGTTGGCAGGTGAATGTCATGGAGCGGGCCCCGTTCCTGCGCAAGGCCCGAGGCGATGCCGAATATGCCCGCCTTGCGCGCTATGGCGTCAACGGCGATCTTTCCGACGCGCGCTTCGATACGCTCGGCTATGCCGACGCGGCGATCGCTTCCTACGCGATATTCGCGGCGTTGCGCGACCAAGGGAAAATACCGGCCGGGGTGCGCTTTCAGGTATCGCTGCCGACGCCCCTCGCTCCAATGATGTCGATGATCGAGGCCGACGATCTGCTCAAGGTCGAGCCTCTGTATGAAGACGCCATGCGTCGGGAGATCGAACGGATGTGCGGGGCCATTCCCGCCGACGATCTTGCCATCCAATGGGACGTGGCGTCGGAGCTGAGCCTGCTCGAAGGCCTTTCGCCGCTGGACGGAAAATGCCCCTTTTCGGATCCCAGGAACGACATGGCCCGCCGCCTCGCGAAAATCATCGGCTGGGTGCCGGCGCAGGCCGCCGTGGGCATTCATTTATGTTACGGCGATTATGAGCATAAGCATTTCATCGAGCCCAAGGACACGGGCCTGATGGTCGACTTCGCCAATGCCGTCTTCGAGCGCGTTTCGCGGCGGGTCGATTGGCTTCATCTGCCGGTTCCCAAGGATCGCGACGATGATGCCTATTTCGCTCCTCTCGAGAAGCTCGAGCTTCCCGCCGGGACGCAATTGTATCTCGGCCTGGTTCATTATACCGACGGCCTGGAAGGCGGAAGGCGCAGGATGGAGGCGGCCGGGCGTCATGTATCGGACTTCGGGGTTTCGACCGAATGCGGGCTGGGCCGTCGCCCGGCCGAGACGATTCCGGACGTCATGAAGCTGATGGCGACGCTTGCGTCGGCCTGACTTCCCAAGCCGGCTGCAGCATGGCCGGCCGAGCGGCTCGTTCCGATATGGATAGGGCGAGGGACGTGTCGCGCTTGCGCGCGCCAGGCTCGGCAGGCGGCGTCGCTTGTCCGGCGGCGCGGGCACGAAAGGTGTCGGGATGAACGCCGAGCAATTGTTGCGCGAGGTTTCCGATTTCTGCCGGGTGCTTCGCATGGCCGAAAGCACGTTCGGACGGCGCGCGGTCAACGACGGCAAGTTCGTGAGCCGCCTCAAGGGTGGAGGCCGTGTCACCACCGTCACGGTCGAACGCGTGCGGGCGTTCATGTCCAGAAGCCTGGCCGAACATTCCGATCGCGGCGTCGCCAATGGGTCGCTCGAAGGCTTCAACAGCGATTTGTACGGAATGACGGACGGCCGGCCCGTCAGGCAGGCCGCGCCGGAGCAGAATTTTCGCTTCTACGACAATCGTCAGAAATATCTGATGCTGGTCAACACGTGCAGCGAAAAGCGGGTCGTCGTGGCGCGCGTTGCGGACGAGCTTGGCCATTTGCGTCCGAAGCCGCCGGCCTTGCGCGTGTTCGATGCCGGCGTCGGGGATGGGACGTTGCTCTCGGGCGTGATGCGATGGATGCATCGTCTCTACGAAACCCATCCGTTCTACATCGTGGGTAAGGAGATCAGCCTCGAGGACGTGCGGCTCGCGCTGTCCCAGACCCCGGACCGCTTCTTCGAACATCCGGCGACCGTCCTGGTCATGACCAATCTCGCTTATGCCGATGCGCCGCTGCTGGTGCCGGGAAAACCGGACGCCGCCTCGAGGATGGTCTGGCATGAGGTCGCCCTCAAAGGCCGGACGTCGGCGGAGTTCGAGGAACAGGTCACCGAATTGCAGCCGTTCCTCGCGGAAAACTGGCGCGCCAAGATCAGCAGGACCACCGGTCGGCCGGTCTACGAGAAGCCGGTGGTGCTGGTCCTTTATCGCGAGGATCACCGCTTCATGCTCGAACAGGTCATTCCGCGTCGCGGCGCGGTGCGGGCGGACTTCGACATGGTGATCGCGTCGCAGCCCTATCGCGCGGAGGCGCCGACCGAATTCAAGGCGAAACGAGTTATTGCGCCGCTTGTCAGGGCGCTTGCTCCCGGCGGCCGCCTGCTTGGGATTCATTCGTGCGGCGGCGACCCGGGGCTCGAGATCGTGCAGCGGATCTGGCCGGGCAAGCAGCCCTTTCTGAGCGATCGCCATGCGATCCTCCGCGCCGTCAAGCAGGAGCTCGGCAAGGCGGCCCATCATTTCCAATTCGTCAGCAACGCCGACGCGAAGGCGATCTTCCGGTACGACATGCATACCTTGCCGGGGGAGATCGGCGGCGACGGAGGCGGGATCGGCACTTCGACCCTGCTCGCGGCCTGGAACGCAGCCACCTATGTCGCGCAGATCGAGGATATCGATCTCGCCGAGGCGATGAACAACGACGCCTATCTGACCGCGACCAAGGACATATTGCTGAAATATGGTGGCCTGTGGTTCTTCGATGAATCCTACATCATAAAGCGCAAGCGCGACCTGTGACCTGACCTTTCCGGCGCGGATCGAACGTGCCGGATCCAATGACGACAGGCGGCCGAAGAACGATCCTGGTGGGACATGTCCCACGATTGGAGGTGGGATCATTTGTGGTATACGGCGCCGATCCAGCCGACGATGTTCCAAGACGACGAACGGCGCCGAGAGAAGCGTCGGCGCCTTGGCGGCTATCGGATGCTGAGAGGATCGGGACTGTGGAACAGATCGAAGCTGGCGCTGCGACCAGGCTCGGAGACGGCCACGACAACGATGCCGTAGCGGCGAAAAAATCGCCGACTCCGCACGCCGATCAGGACTTCCGCTTCTACGACAACCGCCAGAAATATCTGATGTTCGTGAATACCTGCTCGGAGAAGTGGGTGGTCGCGCATCGGGCCTCCAGCGAGCTCGACAAGCTCAAGCCCAGTCCGCCCGCGGTTCGCTTCTTCGACGCCGGCATGGGCGACGGAACGGTTCTGGCGCGGGTGATGCGCGCCATGCACCAGCGCTTCGGGCGTTTTCCATTCTATATCGTCGGCAAGGAGATCAGCCTCGAGGACGTGCGGCTGACGCTCGACAAGATGCCCGACCGCTTCTTCGAGCACCCCGAGACCGTCCTCGCCATCACCAACATCTCTTATTCCGACGCGCCTTGGCTGGCGCCCGGCAAGGACGAGGCGCGCGCGCGGATGGTCTGGAAGGCGGTGCCCCTGAAAGGAAGCACGACCGCCGAATTCGAACGCGAGATTTTGGCGCTTCAGCCGTTCCTTGCCGAGCATTGGCGGACACGCGTCTCCGAAAAGACGGGGAGCATGGTCCCCGAGGTGCCCACGGTGCTGGTGCTGTACCGGGAAGATTGCGCGTTCCTGCTCGACGACGTCATCCCCCGAAAGGGCGAAGCGCGCGCCGATTTCGATTTCGTGCTGGCGAGCCAACCCTTTCGCCTCAGGGCAAAGCTCGAATTCAAGGCCCAGCGCGTGCTGGCGCCGCTGGCGCGGTCGCTGCGGCCGGGAGGACGGCTGCTCGGCATCCATTCGGCCGGCAACGATCCGGGACTGGAGATCATCCAGCGGATCTGGCCCCAGGAAGATCCTTTCGCGACCTCGCGGCGGGCGCTGATGGAAGCGACCCGCGCGGCGCTGGGGGACATCGCCGCCGAATTCCGCTTCGATGCGCTTTCCAACGCCGAGGCGCTGTTCCGCTACGAGATGCATACGTTGCCTGACGAGATCGACAGCGGCAGCGCATCGATCGGAACCTCCACTTTGCTCGCCGCCTGGAACGCAGCCACCTACGTCGCGCAGATCGAGGATGAACGGCTGGCCGAAGCCATGGCGAGCTCCGCTTATCTCGAGGCGACGCGCGCCGTGTTGCGCAAGAACGGCGAGCTTTGGTTCAATGATGAGAGCTATGTAATTTCGCGCAGCTCAAGATAAATAAAGATTTCTATTTCGTTCAAGGAATAGCCATATGACACGTAAGAACTATCTTTTTACTTCAGAGTCTGTTTCCGAAGGCCATCCCGACAAGGTCTCAGACCAGATTTCCGACGCAATCGTCGACCTTTTCCTGTCGAAGGATCGTTTCGCGCGTATCGCGTGCGAAACCCTCACGACGACCAATACCGTCGTCGTTGCCGGAGAGATCCGGTGCAAAGGCATGTACGAGGAGGAGAGCGGCTGGGCGCCTGGCGCCCTCGACGAGATCGAGGCCACGGTGCGTGCGACCGTCAAGCGCATCGGCTATGAGCAATCGGGCTTTCACTGGAAGACCTTCACCTTCTCCAACAAGCTGCATGGCCAGTCGGCCCATATCGCCATGGGCGTCGATGGAAGCGCCAACAAGGACGAGGGTGCCGGCGACCAGGGCATCATGTTCGGCTATGCGACCGACGAGACGCCGGGCCTGATGCCGGCGCCGCTTTATTACAGCCACAAGATCCTCGAGCGGATGGCGCAGGACCGGCATTCGGGCGCTGCCGAATTCCTGGAGCCCGATGCCAAGAGCCAGGTGACGCTCCAATATGAGGACGGCGTGCCGGTTCGCGCGACGGCGCTCGTCGTATCGACGCAGCACAGCGCGGAATTGTCGAACGAGGAGGGGCAGGCGAGGTTGCGCGCCTATGTGACGGGCGTGCTTGCCGACGTGTTGCCCGACGGATGGTTGCCCGACAATGACGCGATCTATGTCAACCCGACCGGGCTGTTCGAGATCGGCGGCCCGGATGGCGACGCCGGTGTCACCGGCCGCAAGATCATCGTCGACACCTATGGCGGCGCCGCGCCCCACGGCGGCGGTGCATTCTCAGGCAAGGATCCCACCAAGGTCGACCGTTCCGCCGCCTATGTGTCGCGCTATCTCGCCAAGAACATCGTGGCGGCGGGCCTGGCGAAGCGCTGCACGATCCAGCTCAGCTACGCGATCGGTGTCGCCGAGCCCCTGTCGCTCTACGTCGACTTGCACGGCACCGGCACGGTGGAAGAAGAGAAGCTCGAAGCGCTGCTGCCCCGGCTCGTACGGCTTACGCCCAAGGGCATTCGCGAGCATCTGAAGCTCAACGCGCCCATCTATCAGAAGAGCGCCGCCTACGGCCATTTCGGCCGCGATCCCGAAGGCGATTTCTTCACCTGGGAAAAAGTCGATCTCGTGGACGCGCTCCAGGCAGCGCTCTGAACTCGAAGTTTTGAAGGAATGATCCAATGGCAACGTTACGCGCCACGCAGTCCCAAGATTATGTAGTAGCCGACCTTTCGCTGGCGGATTTCGGCCGTGCCGAGATTGAGATTGCCGAGACGGAGATGCCTGGTCTGATGGCGCTTCGGGGGGAATATGGTGCATCGAAGCCGCTGACGGGTGCGCGCATCACGGGC
>DATFHP010000048.1:0-32048 GCA_035248285.1 Allosphingosinicella sp.
GCCGTGCTTGGGTCCGAAGCTGGCCCCGCCAGCTTCGGACCCGGCGCATTCCGAGCCGCCGGAATGAGCAGGTGCCGATTGCCCCCGGCAATCGGCAGCCGTGCCGGGGGCACGGCGGCCAGCTCATTCCATCTGGCTCGAAATCACTCTAGGAGACCCGATATGAAGTTCTCGGACGTTGCGATTGTAGGATATGCCGAGACGAAGATCGTCGAACGCAGCGAACGGGATATCTGGGAGCTGGGCGCCGAGATCCTCGAAAGCCTGATCGAAAGCACCGGCTTTGAAAAGGACGAGATCGACGGCTTGCTGGTCAACACTTCGTCGACGGGTGCGGCGGCGGGCTTCTGGGCCCAGGTCACCGCTGAATATCTCGGTCTCGAGCTCGATTTCTGTCAGAGCGTCGACATCGGCGGCTGTTCTGCCACGGGCGCCGTCGCGCGCGCCGCGCTGGCGATCGAGGGAGGGGCGTGCAAGACCGTCCTTCTGCTCAACATGGACACGGGCGTCGCCGAAAGTCACCTCAAACTGCGCTCGTTCTGGGACGAATGGACCTATCCCGTCGGCCTCATCGGGCCACCGGGCGACTTCGGCCTGCTTTCCAACCGATATCGGCATCAGCACGGACTGGACGATCGCGCGCTGGCGAAGCTGGCGATCACGCAGCGAGATCATGCGTTGCTCAATCCTCTCGGTGTCGAGAAGCTGAAGAAGCCCATTACCGAAGACGATTATTTGCAGTCGCGCATGATTGCCGATCCGATCCGCCTGCTGGATTGCGTGATGATGTGCGACGGGGCGAACGGGCTGCTGGTGACGAGCGAGACCGAAGCGCGGCGCAAGGGCGTGGAAAAGTACGTCGTGCCGCTCGGTTACGGGGAAAGGACGAACTTCCGAGGCAATGAAAATCCCGTCGACATCACGGTGAGCGGGCATTCGGTTGCGGGTGAGCGGGCCTTTGCCGCGGCGGGGCTGTCCGCCAAGGACATCGATTCATTCCATCCCTATGACGATTTCCTGATCGCCATCGGCATTCAAATGGAGATGCTCGGATTCTGCAAATATGGGCAATTCTCATCCTTCGTATTGGATACGGATCTCAGCCATACCGGCGATCTGCCGATGAACACGAGCGGCGGGCAGATCTCTGCGGGTCAGGCTGGGTTGGCGGGCGGCGGAACGAACCTGATAGAAGCGGTTCGCCAGCTTTTCGGCGAGGCCGGCGAACGTCAGGTCAAGAATCGGAGGAACGCGCTGGTGACGGGCATTGGCCACATACCCTACGGCCGCAACTGGGGCACCAGTGTCGTACTGATCTTGGCCCCTGGCGCATAAGGACCGAAAATGGATAGCATTTTGAAGATCGAGCGCGATGCTCCCAAAGCCTATACGTTTTCCGCGCCATTCTGGGAGGCTACCCGCGATAAGAAGCTCATCATCCAATATTGCAAAGTAACCGGAAGACCTCAATTTTATCCCCGACCGACTAGCTTGTTCACAGGACGCCGGACGCTTGAATGGCGCGAGATATCGGGCGAGGGTGAGCTCTTCACGTTCACGATTGCCTACCGCGGCATAGGTCCGTTTCGCGGGCATGAGCCCTATATCGTCGCCAATGTCCGACTGGACGCGGGTGTCAACATCATGGGTAATCTCATAAATTGCGAAATTGAGGACATTGCCATCGGCATGCGCGTCAAACCTTATTGGGCGCCCTTGGCCGATGGGAAGCACCAGCTGATGTTTGAGCCCGATCGCGGCGATTGATATTTCGGTCGCGAGGCTCGGCTCTTCTTTGGGGCCGAGAGAATGACGGTGACGATCAGATCGCGTCGATTTCCCGGCTGAGCTTGAGCCGGCGCGCGGATTGCGCATGCTCGGGCTCTTTCTGGCCGAGGATATCGACCGCCATGGAGACTTGCACGGCGGCGAGCGCGAGCCGCAGCAGGACCAGGTCCGCGCCTGCGATGTCCCCCAGCGGTTGCTTGCTCAGATGAATGAGGATTTCGTCGAGCCTGGGGGCGACAGCGGCATAAAAGGCGCGCCTTTCCGCCTCGCTGCTGGAGGTGCGCCGCTCATGACGGGCCGACGTGGATTCGGCCGCCCAAAAGTCCACGAACGGCTCGAGTTCGGCAAACGGCGCGGGAAGCCTGGTCATCGCGCCAATGCTTGCGCCGAAGATCGCAGGCGATGGTCCGACACCATCCCGTCCACCGTCTCGAAGAGATGGCGGCAGGTCATTTCATGGGCGTGCAGGTGGTAATGGCTGAGCGCCCCGGATCGGACGCCGCGGCCCACCGATTCCACGATCGGCCAGTCCTCGGCCCAAATATCGCGGGTCGAAGATATCCGATACTCCTGGAGGAGCCTCTGACCGACCGTCGTCGCCGGTGCAAAGTACAGCCGGCCGATCATGCGCGTCCGGTTAGGTCCCAGCGGCCAGAACTCGTGGGTGAAATAATTGTCGGCATTCAAATTGATGTGGAAGTTGGGAAACAAGGCATGGACGTCGAGCCCGTCGTTGGGATCGTCGGCGCGCGGGCCGGAAGCCGCCGTTCCGTTGCCCGTCATCGCATGCCGGAAGATCACGGCGCCGAAATGGGGCGGCTGATATTCGGTGTTTTGCCAGAGGCGCATGCGGCGGTGCGGTCCGTACAGCTCGTACCACGGATGACCGCGCGGATTAGCGGGGCCGGTGGCGAATGCGGCGGCCGTGCGGTGATGCACGGTGGCAACGTGATAGGTTTCCTGGAAATTGTCCTGCGCCGTCTTCCAGTTCGCTTCCAGCACATTGTCGAACTCGGCAAAGGCGGAATAAGGCGAAAAATCATGCTTCAGCAGCAAATCGCCCATGCCGCCCAGGAATGCGCGCAGCGGCTGAGGGTCGGGCGCGAGGTTGACGAACAGAAAGCCGGCGAATTCGTCGAGGCGGATCGGCGCCAATCCGCACGTGGACAAATCCAGATCATAGAAGCCCCCACGGTCCGGAACCGCCTTGACCGATCCATCCAGGTTGAAGGTCCAGGCATGATAGCGGCAGGTGAAGGCGGGCGTGTTCCCGGCCTTGCCCTGCACCAATATGCTGCCGCGATGGGGGCAGACATTGTGGAAGGCGCGCAACGTGCCGTCCCGGGACCTCGCTATCAGGACCGAGCTGTCCACGACATCGAGATCCTTGACCAGGAAGTCGCCGGGCCGCGCCACCTCCTCCACCCGGCCCATGACCAGCCAGCTGTTGCGGAACACGGCCTCGCGTTCGAGCGCGTGATAGTCGGGATGATAATAAGGCTCGCTCGGGATCGGGTCGGTCCCCAGAACCGCTATATCCTCGAAGGATCTCAGCTTCTTGCCGTTCACCTGCATAGGTTCTCCACATCCCGAATTCGCGCAGCCTGAGGTGGCGTTCGCCAGGGCTGCGGACAAGGCCGTCGCGCCACGTTGTGCGACGGGCGTAGGAGCGTCGGTCCCCGCACCCTGCGCTCCGACGCCAAGCCGACAAATGCGGGCAGGTCCGCGACAGTGTCAAGAAATCGCCTCTTTGCCCAGTCGCCGCTTGGCCTGCAGCTGCCGGCCCGATTCGTTTTCGGGCAAAGTCTTCCAATCCGCCCCGGTTGACAAGGGTCAGGCTTGGCCATAGCCCTTCCAAGGAAGCAATTACTGCGATTGAGTTCGCCAGTATGAGCCCGCCAGGCGTGGGAATGGATGCCGACATGACCTTCTCGTGCAAATATCGGATTCCCGATTTGGGCGGCAGGCGCGCCATCGTCACGGGTGGGGCCAAAGGAATAGGCGCGGCGACGGCGCGGCTTTTGGCCGAGGCGGGCGCGGACGTCGTGATTGCCGCACGCGATGCCGAGTCAACGCGCGCGCATCGCGACGGCATCAATCGGCAATTGGGGCGCGAGGCCGTCGTGTTTGCTCCCCTGGATCTTGCCAGCCTGGCTTCGGTCCGGACATTTGCGGACCGCCTGCAAGGGGAAGCGGTAGACCTGCTGATCAATAACGCAGGTGTGATGGAAATATCCTTCCGAAAGACGGCGGATGGATTTGAATGGAACCTGGGCGTAAATTTCCTGGGCCACTTTTTGCTTTCGGCGCTGCTGGTTCCCAATTTGAAAAAGGGCAGCGAGCCGAGGGTCGTGCAGCTCACTTCGGGTTCGCATCGTATGGCTCCGTTCGAGTTCGAGGATCCCAATTTCGACCGCAGCCCTTTCGACAAGGATTTGGCTTATCCACGGAGCAAGACTGCGTGCGCCTTGTTTGCCGTGGGCTTTTCGAAGCGCTTCGCACGACATGGAATTGAAGCTTTCTCGGTTGCTCCCGGCGTCGTGCGCACGGACATCTTGAGCGTCCTCGGCGATGAGGCGACGGATCAAATGATGCGCGCGCTGGCGCCCTTGGTGCGAACCGCTGACGAAGCCGCTCTATCGGTCGTTTATGCTGCGACCGCATCGGAGCTGAAGGGCCGGGGAGGGCTCTATATCGAGGATTGCGCGCCTGCCAGGGCCGGAACCGGCGATACTCCTGGCGGCGTGATGCCGCACGCGGTCGACCCCGAAAGCGCCGATCGCCTTTGGTCCTTTGCGGACGCGCGACTGCAGGAAGCCGCACAGATAAGAACCTGACAAAGCCAAGTCCCTGACCGAAGCGATGGAGAAATAAAGATCACAATCGCATGAAGAGCATGATGGCGCCCACACCCGTTACGATTCTTGCCGGTTTTCTCGGTAGCGGGAAGTCGACGCTGCTCAATGCGCTGCTTGAGAAGGGCGAGCTTCCCCCCACCGCGATCATCATCAACGAATTCGGTGAAACCGCGATCGACAACGCCCTGATACAGGGCGTGGCCGAAGGGATCAGCCTGTTGGGGGCGGGATGCGTCTGTTGCGCGGTTCGCAGCGATCTGGAGGCGACGATGCGCGACCTGATTGTCAAGCGCACGCGGGGCGTTATCCCGCAGTTCGAAGCCGTCATCGTTGAAATGTCCGGACTGGCGGAGCCCGGGGCGGTATTGCAGACGGTCTCCTCCCAGCCGATGCGTCAACTCGGATACAGGCTTGGTCCCGTCGTTTCGACATTTGATGCCGTCCACGGGCCGGACTCTTTGCATCGCTTTCACGAAGCGAGGCACCAGATCGCCGTCGCCGACCGGATCGTCGTCACCAAATCCGATCTCGTCGATGACCTGGGGCCGGTGCGGCAGGCGTTGGCCGATCTTAACCCCCAAGCCGACATGACGGTCGCCATCTTCGGGGATATCTCGCCCAATTGGTTCCTTGGCGACTCCCGGCATGCCGCTGGGCCGACGGGAGAGGCCGCACAGGCCCATCATCATGACGATCATGCGATCGGCGTGAACACGACAACCTTATGGTTCGATCGTCCCCTGGACTGGAATAGCTTCGAGCGGCGCGTCCGCCAGACGCTGCGCACGCAAGGGCCCCACCTTCTTCGTTTGAAAGGCCTTCTCAACCTGGTCGGCCTCGATCAACCGGTCGCGATACACGCCGTGCACCACAGCCTCTATCCGCTCGAACGGCTTACGACATGGCCCGATGAGGATCGACGATCGCGGATCGTGATTATCGCCGATGGTGCGGACGCCGAGCGGATCGGCCACGCTTTGGCGGCCACGCAGGCCTGGCCGCAGACCCGATCGACCCGGGCAAACGCATTGTCGTAAATTCTGAATGAGGAAAATAGACGTTTCCGCCTATACGATTGCCGCATAAACGATGGAGCAAATGATGACTGACGAGACCAACCCGTGGATGAAGTTCACGCATATCGGTGTAGTGGTGCGCGATATCGACAAGGCCGTCGCGCAATATTCAGCGCTCGGTCTCGGCCCGTTCACGCGTTTTCGTCTCCCGAGCGACAGATTTGCAAACTTCAAATATGTTCGGCACTTCGGACGCGATGCAAGCGACAACATCTATGAGATTGCATGGGGAAAATTCGGCGACATCGCCATGGAGATCTTTCAACCGATTGCCGGCGATAGCATCCCGAAGCGTTTTTTGGACACGAAGGGCGAAGGGGTCTGGCATTACGGTTACGATGTTCATAGCATGAACGATACCGTCGCATGGATGAAGTCGAAGGGATATGACGTCGTGGGCGAAAGTCAAACCGAAGATGGCGTGCGCATGTCTTATTTCGGTACCGAGGAAGTCGGCGCTGTTTACTTTCAAGCGCATGAAGTCCCTGTCACAAGCAAAATGTACGACAAGCTTGGTGGAGACATGTAGCGTCCGATAGAATCGGGCCTATTATGAGTCGGGGATCGGAAGACCTATTTGTCTTCAAGCTCGATTAGCAGTTTTTCGCACAGCCTGGTCAGTTTGTCCCGATCATGCTCGGAGAAACCCAGTTTCCTGGAAGACAGCGGCGATGTTTCGATCATCGCGGTTATCGCAAGATCGGCCAATGACACCCCCTCTGCTGTAATGGTGACCGAGACGTAACCGTCCCCATTTCTAACGCGCTGGACGAGATCCAGCGCTTCGAGTCGGTCGAGCTGCTTCGTCATTGCGCCGCTGGTGACGATCTGCGCGTCGGCAAGGTCCGCCGGTCTGGGCGTGCTATCGGTATGGGTGCGTCTCAATATGAAGAGGACACGCATATCGGCGGAGCTGATGCCGAAATTCCGCCGCATGAAGCGATCGTCAAGCCGGTCGATTATTCGGCCAAGCCTGACCGCATACATGAGAAACAGATAATCCGATGGGCGCAGGTCGGGACGTTCCCGCGCCCAGGTCTCAGCCATATATGTCGTCGGGCTGCCGAGCTTTCTTACGCGCTTTCGAGGCATGTTCGTTCCCGTGGCAGAGGCTGTGCATCGAGCACCGGCCTATGATTGCCGCCGCGTCGCGGCGGCGTCGCGGAGCAAATCTCGTGGAACACTCGTCCGCCATAGGACGATTGACAAAACTCAGGGTGCGCTTTAGCGCTTCCTAGGAAGCGAATAGGGCCAAGGAGCCACCGTGATAGTCGGATCTGCGTCATTGCGGATCTTGGTGGCATGATAGTCGGACCTCGCGTGATGGTCTTTGTATAGGGTGGACCGTGAACAAGGCAATCGTGCCCTCGAACGTGCCATTGGAACGCGTCGTCGACTTCGACGTCCACCAGCCAAAGGATATCGAAAAGGGATTTCATGAAGCCTGGCTGGCGCTGCACAAATCCAACCCGGCACCATTATTATGGACGTCTCGCAACGGTGGCCATTGGATTGTCAACGATAGCAGTCTCGTCGCAAGCTTTTATGCTGATTTCGAGCGCTTCTCTTCGGACCTCACCCAGGTTCCGCGGGAAAGGAGCGTGGGCAACAATGCCATTCCGGCGTCGCTGGATCCCCCCGAACAGACGCCCTATCGCCGGCTCATCAATGCAGCGCTCTCTCCACGTGTGGTCAGGGAGATGGAGCGCGAAATCACCGACAAGGCCGTCGCTCTGGTATCGGCTCTCCAAAGCCAAAATGGCTGTGAGTTCGTCAGCGAATTTGCGCTGCGGCTGCCGCTTGAGCTGTTCATGGACTACGCCGCTTTGCCGCACTCGGATATCCCGCAGTTGCGCAATCTGGCCGAGCAGAAGATGCGGCCGACCGGCGCGATCACGGCGGGTGAGGCGCAGGAGGCGCTCGCATCCTATCTCGATCCTTTTCTTCACGAGCGACGGGGCGGCCGCGGCGACGATTTGCTGAGCCGCATCGTGAATGGCGAGGTTTCGGGAAGGCCGGTCACGCACGACGAGGCGCGCAGGATATGCGGTCAGTTTCTTGTCGCCGGGCTGGATACGGTGGCGGCCATGCTTTCCTTCATATTTCTCCACCTCGCGCGTCACCCCGATCTTCGCCGAAGCTTGGCCGAGGACGATGCGTTGTTGATTCCGGCCGTTGAAGAATTCTTGCGCCGTTTCCCTTTGATGACTCGGGTTCGCCGCGTGACGAACGACTACCAATGCAGCGGCGTCACGCTGCTGAAGGATGACGCCATCGTTCTTCCCACAATTTTGCACGGACTTGACGATCGTCTCTTCGCCGAGCCCGAGACGGTAATATTGAACCGTAAACCACAGGTGACCTCGACGTTCGGCCATGGGCCGCACCAATGCCCTGGGGCGACGCTTGCGCGCCTGGAATTGCGTATCGCCTTGCGCGAATGGTTGGCTCGGATTCCGGACTTTCACGTCAGCGACGAATCCGCCGTTGAGTTCAAGCCCGGCTTCGTTGCCAGCATGGCCAATTTGCCCTTGGCCTGGGACTAGCCCTCGGGATCGAAGCCACGCCATGGATGACGGCGAGCCAGCCGCGGAGCGCGACCGAACTGCGGCCGGTTTGACCGGATTCTGTGTGGAGGAATCGGATGCGCACCGCTAAGGGAAGCTTTCGGATATTGGCCGAGCGCGCAGCCGTGCCAACCGATGCTTGGAGGCAGCCAGCCTAGATGGACGCCGCTGCGGTGGTCTGGCACCGATGCTTTCGGATACACCAAATTCCCGTCACAAAGTCTGCCATGGAAAGGGTCGGATGGTGCAGAAAGAGCATAAAGTTGATTTGCAGATTGCGGAATGCAAGAACTTTGAGCTTGTCGCTTATTGTACCATGGATAAGCGCCCAAATTTTAAAATGGGAATACAGGTGGTCGATGATCGCTGGTATCTCTACACCGGGCACTTCTGGCACAACGGCTGGTCCGTAGTTGACGTTACAGATCCTTATAACCCGCAGCTAAAAAAATATTGGGAAGGCCCCGAACACAACACCTGGACAAGCCAGGTCCAGGTCGCCGACGGGAAGCTGGTCACGGCGCTCGAGCGCATCGGCACATGGATCCCCGAGGAGCGCGCCAAATTGTGGGGTCTGATCCCTGGGCTGCCCAATGACGAAGGCGTGCTCATCTGGGACATTCGGGAGCCGCTTGAACCGAAGCTTCTCGGCCAATTCAAGACCGGCGGCTTCGGCACCCACCGCAATTTCTACGATGGCGGCCGCTATGTCCATCTGGCCGCGAACATGGCTGGATTCCGGTCTAACATCTATGTTTGCATCGACATTTCGGATCCAGCCAATCCCCGCGAAGTGTCTCGTTTCTGGATGCCGGGCCAGGAAGAGGATAGCGACCTTGGCCTGCCGATGTCGAAGCTGGGCTCCTTGCATGGGCCCGCCTATGTCGAAGGGGATAGGGCTTGGCTGCCCTATGGCCGGTTCGGCGGCGTGCTGCTCGACATCTCGGACGTGACCAAGCCGCGGATGATCAGCAATTTCAAGATCGGCGATTTCGGAAGCCTGATCGGCTGTCATACTTATCTGCCGCTGCCGGGACGCAATATGGCGATCCTATCGACCGAGGCGATTCTCGAAGACTGCCAGGATTCGGCCAATCTGGTCGCTCTGATCGACACTGCGGACGAGGCCAATCCGCGCGCCATGTCGATCCTGCCCATGCCCGTGCCGAGCGAGGCCGCTCCCTATAGGAGCTATGCGCAGCGCGGCGGCAAGTTCGGCCCGCATAATGCGCATATTCCCAATCACCAGCCGTGCCTCGCGCCCATCGGCAACGTCCTTCACATGACTTATTTTGCCGGCGGATTGCGCAGTTTCGATATTTCCGACCCCTATCAACCCAAAGAGATCGGATATTTCGTGCCGGCCGACCCGGAAGAGCGCCTCAGCCGTCCCTATCTTCCGACCAATCTGGTGCCTCAATTGGAAGATCTCCTCATCGACTCGCGCGGCTTCATCTATGTCGGCGACCGGTCGAGGGGCTTGAAGGTGCTGCGGTATACGGGGCCATCTTGCGATTGAGGGTCATTCCATTGCGAACTGCGCGAGAGAGAAAGATTACGCCCGCCAAACATGGAGACGGCGCCAGGGTTTCTCGGAAGCTGCCGCCTTTCGATGAGTCTTTGGCAGGGCGATTGCTTGCCGCGCGCGAGGCGTTGATTGGTCCGATAAGGCCTGTCTTGCGCGAAGCCGGGATAACCGAGCAACAGTGGCGCGTGCTGCGGGTGCTGATCGACAAGGGTGGGGTCGACTTGACCACGCTCGCCGCGAAAGCGCTGCTGCGTCCCCCCAGTCTGACGCGCATCCTGCGCGAATTGACCAGCCGGGCGCTGGTCGAGCGCGAGACCGACGCGGTCGACGCGCGCCGTTCGATCGTTAGAATTCTTCCCGCAGGGCGCCGAATTGTCGACACGACAACACGCGCCACGCTGTCGATGTTGGATCGTTACGCAGCCGTTTTCGGCAGTGACCGAATTGTGAGGTTGCGGGACGAGCTCGCCTTGCTGACGGAAGTTGTGGGCCCGGCCGGCATGGAAGATCTCGGCGACGGATAGGGACGCGGGCGACATTCCTGCCCCGCAGACGATCGAGAGCCACGGCGTTTCCATGAGCATGGCCAGTTCGATGACGCCTGGACGAACGCGCTTGCGCCATATACTACACATGATAACCATATGGCTTGATGAGCAAGTCGGCAGGCGAGGCCGAAACGCCGACAAAGGGAGGTACGGATGGCCAAAAATCTTGAGCAGCTTATCGCGTCCGCGGGCAATCCCGTGGACATGCTCCGAAACGCGCAAATCGGTGCCTATGTCTATCCGGTCGTGGCGCCGGAATTCTCCAATTGGAGGTCCGAGCAGCAGGCGTGGCGCAACAGCGCGGTTCTCTACGACCAATCCCACCACATGGCCGATCTGTTCATCCGTGGCCGCGACGCGCTCCAATTGATCAGCGACACGGCAGTCAATTCGATGAGCGACTTTGCGGTCGATCGCGCCAAGCAATATGTCGCGACGACGCCTTATGGACATGTGGTCGGCGACAGCATCCTTTTCCATCTCGGCGAGGGGGAGCTCGTGTCCGTCGGGCGTGCTCCCTCGGCAAATTGGCTTCGGTTCCAAGCGGAGACGGGTGGGTATGACGTGGAGGTCGTCATGGACGATCGGTCGCCCGCACGCCCGATGGGCAGAGCGGTGAAGCGAAAGCTTTGGCGCTATCAGATCCAGGGGCCGAAGGCGTGGAACGTCATCGAAAAGCTGAACGGCGGTCCTCTGGAGCAGCTCAGGTTCTTCAGGATGAGCGCCATGAACATTGCCGGCCGCAGCGTGCGCACGCTGCGTCATGGCATGGCCGGCGAACCGGGCCTCGAGCTCTGGGGGCCGTATGAGGAAGGCGAGGAGATCCGCGCCGCGATACTGGAAGCAGGCGAGGAGTTCGGCCTGATTCCCGTCGGCAGCCGCGCCTATCCCACCAACACGCTCGAATCGGGCTGGATACCGTCGCCCCTCCCGGCGATCTACTCCGGAGAGAAGCTAAAGCCGTATCGCGAATGGCTGGCGGCGGACACGTATGAAGCCGTCGCCTCTCTCGGCGGCAGCTTCGTTTCCGAGAGCATCGAAGACTATTATCTGAACCCCTACGAACTGGGCTATGGCTCATTCGTGAAATTCGACCATGACTTCATCGGCCGGGAGGCGCTGGAGAGGCTGGATAAGAGCAGACAGCGCAGGAAAGTGACGCTGGCCTGGAACGGTGAGGACATGGCGAAGATATTCGCTTCCCTGTTCGATCCCAATGTCGAAAATTACAAATATTTTGATCTGCCTCTGGCCAACTACGCCTCTTCCAATTTTGATGCTGTCATCGATAGCGACGGTCAAACGATCGGCCTGTCGACCTCGACCGGCTTCAGCTACAATGAGCGCACGGCGCTGAGCCTGGCGACGATCGATCCCGAGATTCCGATCGGATCCGAGGTGCGCGTTCTCTGGGGTGAGGCGGATGGCGGCACGCGCAAGACGACGGTCGAGCCGCATCGGCAGATCGCGGTTCGCGCGATCGTCAGTCCGGTGCCTTTTTCGGCGGTGGCTCGCGAAAACTATGAAGGCAGCTGGCGTCGCCAGGCCATAAACGTCTGACGAGTGGGCCGTCTTGGAGGCGCCTGCCGGAGGTGAAGCCGGATCCGAGCCTGCTGCACGACCATGCGCTGGAGATGACGGCGAAGGATCGGGGTAGCTTGGATCGGCATCGATCAGCCGAATTCAGCTTCGGGTTTCGGCGTTGGCTCCAATCCCGGGCGTGGTCGCGGCCCCGGCATCGTCGGCGGCTCATGTTGCGAGACGCCGATGCAGCTGGCAGAATGCAGGCGCTTCACCGCGGTGAGAAGTCCTCGGCATGCCATCGCCGGGACGGTTCGTTCGCCGTCAGGCTTCCCCCGATGCTTGCAAGGCCGTAGCCAGGCCGGTACGACGTGGTCCGAAATGGGGGTTAAGTGTCCAGAAATCTTTATTATTGTTGCGACGGCCGTCACCTCTATACTTTCGGCGTCTTTGCCGCCTTCTACGCGAAGGAGATAGGGTCCGCGCTTCGCATCATTCCCTATCAAAAGATCGATCAAATCGAATCCTTCCCGCCGGGAGCGTATATCTTCACGGATTTCGATCGTCTGACGCCCCGGGCGCGGGCGCGTTTGGGCAAGGTCGTCGACGATTTCGAAGCCGGCGGCTGGCTCGTTCTCAATCATCCGTCGCGCGCAAGAGGCCGGTTCGACCTGCTGCGAACGCTGCACGCGGAGGGACTGAATAACTTCAACGTCTACCGGCTTGCCGGCTGGCGCGAGGCCAAACGCTTTCCGGTGTTCATAAGGGCGGAAGGGGGACACGGCAATGTGCTGACCAAGCTTCTTCCGACTTCGCTTGCTTTGCAAGATGAGGTTGAGAGGCTGACGCGCGAAGGAGCGGCTTCGCCCGACCTGATGATCGTCGAGTTCGGCAATGCCCGGGGCGCCGACGGCAAGTTTCGTAAATATTCCGCCTATCGAGTAGGGAACGAAATATACGCGCAGCATTGCTTTTCCAGTCGCGAATGGTGGATAAAATATGCCGACAATGAATTTGGTGAAGCGGAATACGAGGAACACCTGAACTATGTGGCGGAAAACCCGCATCGCGATCAACTGAAGAAAATATTCGATCTGGCTCGTATCGACTATGGACGTATAGACTATTGCGTCGTGAACGACGCCATTCAGACGTTCGAAATCAATACCAACCCGACGGTATTACAGATTACGGCCGCGAGACAGGGCGACATGTCCTCTTATGCAAGGCTCCATGAAGATGCCCTGAAGGCGCTTCTGGAACGCGTGCCGCAGACGCCGGCCCTGGCCAACCGGTTGTTCAACGGCCGCTCGCCCCGGCATGCCGATGAGATGGGCACGGAATGGATTGAATTCACCAAGGCGACCTGGCCTGATGCAGCGCCGTCGGCCGTCGCGCCTTCGCAGCAGACCAGCTTATGACCGACGCCGCGTCCGATGCGTCGGAGCCGGCCGGTGCCGCGCCGGCCCAGATCCAGGACGTCGCCGCGCGCATGGCGGCTCGGCAAGTGCTGTTCATCGGGGGTGCGATGCGGAGCGGCACCACGGTCATTCACCGTGCATTGTGCACCGCAAGCAATTCCAATCCTTATATTTCAGAATCCTGGTTCGTCTATGAGATGATGATGGTGTACCGCCGGCGCATCCAGAGATACGATTTGTGGATGGCCGACCAGCTCGGACCGCTTCGGAATTTCCGGGATCTCATCAGGCTGAATATCGAACAATATTTCCTGCTCGTATCGGCACGATACGGTAGCCCTGAGCTATTGATCCTGAAACATCCGGCGCTGACTTCCGTCTTTCCCGAAATGGGCGAGATGTTCCCGTCGATGAAGTTTCTCGTGGTCGTGCGCGACCCGCGGGACGTCATCGCCAGCATCAAATCCGCCCGCGAGCATCACGTTCGAGACCGGGTCGCCAGCGCCCTCCAACCGTTGGATACGACGCAGAAGCTGTGCAAATATTATCTCTCTTATTACGATGGGATGTTGGGTCGGGCCGATAACCGGTGCCGCTTTGTTCGCTATGAAGATGTGATGAGGGATCCCCGCCGGGCGATCGCGACGATCGGCAAATTTTGCGGCGGCCGATACGATCTCGAAAAGGTGTCGACCTTCACCGAGGAGCACGCCGCGGCACCGAACCTTGATAGCCAACAGCACGATCGCCTCACCCGCCCATTTTGGTCAGAACTCTGGCGCAAGGGATTGTCGGAGGAACGGATCGGCCGCTATCGTGAAACACTGACCGAGGAAGAAGTGTCTGAAATCGAAACTTTGCTGGGAACCTTGGGCAGGCGTTTCAAATATTGGTAGTGGCTTCGGGCCCGCCGACCGTTAGGACTAAGAGGATCCCCTCGAGAGCGACATTGGCCAGTGACGAAATTTCCAAATGAACGCTGACACCCCGGTCCTTCCCGCCCCGCCATCGCACGTCCCTCACGATCGTGTTTATGATTTCGATCTGTTCAGCGATCCGCGCATAGCGCGTGACGTTCATCGAGGCACGACGCAGCTTCTTGAGGCGGCGCCGGACATATTCTGGACACCGCGCAACGGCGGGCATTGGATCGCGATCCGGCATTCGGTCGCCGCTCAGATAATGCGTTCGCCGCATCTTTTCTCCAACGTCGATGCCGTCATGGAGCCGGGTCGGGCGAAGATGAACCTGCCGATCCCGCCGATGGACATGGACGGTCGTGACCATATGGAGCATAGGCGGCTGTTGCTGCCGTTCCTCTCCCCGCGCGCCGTCGAGCCGCTCGTGCCGAACATGCGCCGGATAGCCGCCACGGTCATCGACCGACTCGCCGACCGCCGCTCTTGCGAATTCAGATCCGAAGTCGCGGTTCCGATGCCGGTGATGCTGTTCATGGAATTGATGCAATTCGATACCAGGCGGCTCGACGAGATTCTCATCTGGGTCGAGACCATCGTCGGCGGGGGCGACCGCGGCGAGATCGTGCCGGCTCTGATCGCGCTGAACACATATTTGGGTGAGATCATCGCGCAACGGATCGGCGGATCGGACGACGATCCCGTAAGTCAATTGCTGCGATCGACGATCGACGGGCAGCGGATCTCTCCGCAACGGGCGCACGAAATGTGCGGACTGCTGTTTCTTGCCGGCCTCGAAACCGTGACGACGGCAATGACCTTCATCGCCGCGCATCTCGCCCAGCATCCGGAGACCCAGCGGCGGCTCCGCGCATGCGAGCCCGAAATCCCCAGCGCCATAGAGGAGCTGTTGCGGCGCTATTCCTTCCTCAACTTGCCCCGCCGTATCACGGCCGACTGTGAGCTTGCCGGCGTGCGCTTGCTGGCGGGCGAGACGATCATCTGCGTCATGGCGGCGGTCGGCAACGACCCGGAGGCTTTCCCCGAGCCGGAAGAGGTCGATTTCACGCGAAAGAATTCGCCGCAGATCGCGTTCAACATCGGCCCGCATAGCTGCGTGGGCGCAGCGCTGGCCCGGATGGAGTTGAGGATCTTCCTCGAGGAATGGCTGAAGAGAATGCCCGACGTCGGCATCGAACCCGGATTTGCGCCCTCGACGCGCGGCGGCGCGATCATGGCGCTGAAGGCATTGCCGCTGGTGTGGTGACGCGGCTGGGCGCGCTCGGCGCCCGTGGCGCGACCCGGCTTACAACAGCCTATCGATGCTAAATCATTAGGATCTGGAGACAAGTGGCTTGAGCAGGAAGCGATCGGGTTGCATCGCTTCCTGCTCAAGAAAGATTTGTTGTCGCAGGATTTTTTGCGAAAAACCGGTACCCACCTTTTCGCATCCTGCGCTAGGGCTCCTGTTATGAAGCCGGCATGCTGCGGCCGGAACAGGGGAAACAGGCATGAGTCGGGTTGAAGGTGGCGGGGCAGGGGCTGATGGCATGAAAGCCATCGAGTCCGAGGTTTGGCGTCCCGCCGAGATCGGACCGCTCATGCGTCGCAGCATGTTTGAGCTGATGAGCCGCTACTATGAGGCAATCGATGAGAAGGCCTTCACGGACGACATGCTCGAGAAGGATGTCGTCATAGTGCTCAGGCGGAACGACGAAATCGTCGGCTTCACCACGGCCAGCTACGATGACCTCCAGGTCGCCGGACGCCCGATACGCCTGCTGTTCTCGGGAGACACGATTGTCGTGCCGGAGCTTTGGGGACCGGGCTATATCATGCACACGTCGTTTCGCCTGGCGGGCAATCTCAAGGCGTCGAGGCCCGACCTACCCCTTTATTGGCTCCTGGTCGTGATGTCGCACCGGACGTATCGCATCTTGTCGACCTTCTGCCGCGATTTCGTGCCACGGATCGGGAAGGCCAACGATGACGGAATGATGATGATCAGGGACGTGGTTGCACGGCGCCGGTTCGACCGTTTTTACGATCCGGCCACGGGCCTGATCGATTTCGGCGAGTCGCGCGGCCATTTGAGGTCGACGCTGCAAAATGAAGAGGACAAGGCCGAAGGCAACCGCGTCGTGCGGGAGTTCATGGCCCTCAACCCGCACTGCGCCCGCGGGGTCGAGCTCGCCTGTCTTGCCGAATTGAGCGAGCAGAATCTCAGGTCCTACGCGCGTGAGCGCTTCCTCGAGGGCCTGCACGAGGGGGCTGGAATCTTCGGCACACCCGATGTGAGGCTCGCAGACCGCGGCCCGGTTTCCGAACGGGCCAGCCAAGCTCACCGTGCCCGGGATGCAGGCTGAATCATCGGTGCCGTGGCGCGAAGTGGAGAAGGCGTGCAAAGGTCTTGCATCGCGCTTTGCCCAGTTGCTCGCCGCGCCCGAGCCTGTCCAGCGTGCGCTCCTCAGCAGCTTGATCGCCGGAAACGGCGATACGCAATTCGGGAAGGATTTCGGCTTCCACGATATACGCAGCTACGAGGACTTTGCCGCACGGGTGCCCATTGCCACTTATGAAGCGTTCCGACCTTATATCGGGCGAATCGCGCAGGGGTCCGAAAGGGAGCTTACGGCGGATCCCGTTCTATTCGTCGAGCTGACGGGCGGCAGTACCGGAGGCTCGAAGGTGATCCCCCATACGCAGGGCTCTCTCGATGCCTATTCGCGAGCCTTGACGACCTGGCTTTCGGACGCGCTCGAGCGCTGGCCCGCGATCGCAGCGGGACGCGCCTATTTCGCGGTGAGCCCCGTCGGTCGCGCCGCCGATCAAAGGATGGGAGCCGTTCCGATCGGCAGTGCGGACCAGTTCGGTTATTTGGGCGGAATGGGCGAGGCGGTGGCGCGATTGTCGGTGGTGCCGCTCGCGCTTGCGCTGGTGGAGGATTTTGAGGCCTGGCAGTTCGCAACTTGCCTTCACCTGCTGGCCGCGCGCGACCTTTCGTTGATCTGGGTCTGGAGCCCCACCTATCTGTCCGAGTTGCTGCAAGTGATTATGCGCAGGAAACGCGGACTGCTCGAAGCGCTTGGCCATGGCAATGGCGGTGCTGCGCCGCTGCCGGCGCCGGATCCCCTTCGGGCGGCCCAGCTGTCGACGCTCATCGGCGAAGAGCGGCTCGACGCGGCACAGATTTGGCCGAACCTTCGGGTCATCAGCTGCTGGATGGATGGTTCAAGCGCGCCTTTTGCCGCGCAACTCCGAAACATGTTTCCGCATGTGGCCTTCCAGGCAAAGGGCCTGATGGCAACCGAGGGCGCAACCACATTGCCGTTTGGCCAGGGGGCGGGCGCGCCGCTCGCCATAGAAAGCGGCTTCTTCGAATTCGCGGATGAAACGGGCCGGACCTGGCCTGCCTGGGAATTGGAGCACGGCGATATCAGGCGGGTCATCCTGTCCAACGCTTCCGGGCTCTATCGCTACGATACGCAGGATCTGGTCGAGGTCGTCGGGTTCGAAGGCGCGACGCCGCGATTGCGGTTCCTGGGCCGTACCGGCGGCGCCTCGGATATTTGCGGAGAAAAACTGACCGAGGCCTTCGTCCTGGGCGCGATCGAGCGGTGCATCGGCCCGGGCCGTTATGCCTTTCTCGCTCCGCGTCTCGATCCGCATCCGCATTACGAGCTCTGGATCGAAGGGCGTGCCGAGGCCGGCGAGTTGCATCGAACGGCCGAGGCAATCGACACCGCTTTGGGTGAGAACCCGCAGTATGTCTATGCGCGCAGGCTGGGTCAGCTCGGGCCGGTCGACGCCCGATCGGCGCCGTCTCTCTTCGAACAATATCGACTCTGGTCGGTGGCGCAAGGCAGGAGCGTCGGCGCTTTGAAGGCCTGCGCCCTGCTGCCGGAACTCCCCGCGGATTTCCGTGCGTTGCTGCGCCCCCACCTCGCGTCGAGCGGTCCCCTCCACGGGCGGTACAATGAAAGCTGAGCGCTTCCAGATCTCCATTCCCGACGAGCGGATCGAGGATATGCGCCGCCGCATCAGGACCGCCGCGTGGCCCGGCGACTTCGGCAATGAGGGCTGGCACTATGGCGTCGAGCAGGTCTGGCTTCAGAATCTAGTCGCTTATTGGGCGAACGAGCATGACTGGCGGGGCGAGGAAGCCCGCATGAATGCGCTTCCTCACTATCGCGTGGACATCGACGGCAATCCGATTCATTTCGTTCACGTCAGGAGCGGCCGAAAGGACGCAATTCCGTTGCTCCTGATCCATGGCTGGCCCGAAACCTTCTGGGATTGGCAGGCCCTGGTCGCCGAACTGATGCGCGAAGCGCCCGGCCCCGCTTTCGATCTCGTCGTGCCGTCGCTCCCGGGCGTCGCTTTCTCCTCGCCCTTGCGCAAGACCGGGGTGAACGTGCGTGAGATTGCCAGGCTTTGGGTGCGCTTGATGTGTGACGTGCTCGGCTACCCTCGTTTCGCCGCGGCGGGCGGTGATTGGGGGTCGTTGATCGCCGCCGAGCTGGGCCATGCGCACCCCGACCGCATGCTTGCCATTCACCTCACCATGCTGGTGCTGCAGGGGATCATGCCTTCCGACGTCCCTCTTTCAGACTATGCGCCCGACGAGCGCTGGATGCTCGAGCGCATGAGCCAAGCCGCCCCGCATCTGCTGAGCCACATCACGGTGCATTCCATCGATCCGCAAACATTGGCTTATGCGATGGCGGACTCGCCGGTGGGAACGGCCGCCTGGCTGTGGGAGAGGCGCTGGGCCGGCAGCGAACGCACTGCCGATCTGGCGTCCCGCCGGAACCGGGATTCGCTGTGTACGCTCGCTTCGCTCTACTGGCTGACCAATACGATCGGCTCTTCGATGCGCATCTACCGGGAACAATTTTCTGGCCATGGACTGCGAATGAATTGGCCGCTGCTTCATGGCCGGCAACCGCAAATTCCCGTGGCGACAGGCGTCGCCTTGGGGCCAAAAGAGGTGATGTTTCTCCCTCGCGCCGAAGTGGCCAAGCGCGCCGACCTTCGTCGCTGGCAGGTGCTTCCGCGCGGCGGCCATTTTCTGCCTGCCGAAGAGCCGGAATTGCTAGCGGCGGAGTATCGCGCGTTCTTCGGCCAGCTTCTTGGAAGCGGGTCGTGACGGCCGCGGAGGCAGACCCATCGTGCGTCGTGGGCGGGACTGTCGCGAACGGGCGCAATGTCGTTCCAGCTCGCGCGGCGTTCCGCGTCAATGGTTCCTGCTTTTCCGAGCCATGCCTCAGCTTTTGCCAACCGGCTCGGCCAGGCGCTCGAGATGAAAGAGCGCGCGAGAGGCTATTCGCAGGCTGTCGCGCGTCGTCATCCCGTGACGCATGCCCTGCCACCGCTCCACGACGAGCTGGGGAACAACGGCACGCAATTCCAATATGGCATCCCGGCTGACGAGGCTGTCATGCTCGGCCAACATCAGCGCCATCGGCCTCTCGAATCCCTGCAGCAAGCCGAGAAGCCACTTTGCATCTCCTGGTTCCTCCGCAATGCTTAGGTTGGCGATTTTTGGGTCCCAGCGGAAGAACAGACGCCCGTTCCTCTCTGTAAATTTGGCACGAAACCTATCGATGTTTGCTATCGTGCGGCCGAAGCGGGCCTCCAGCGCCTGCGCGGCTTGTTCGACACTCGCAAATCCCTCGGTGGCCAGGCCAACGAAGTCGTAGAATTTTTCTCTCCCGAGTTGGACCATGGTCGGCGCGGCATCGAAGCTCAGCGCCAGACCGACGCGGGCCGGCCGTTGCGCTGCGGCTGCCAATGCGGTCCAACCGCCCAGCGAGGTGCCGACGATCGTTACCGGCCTATCGAGCCGGTCGATCACCGCGACGACATCGCTGGCGAATGCCTTCCGCGTGTAGTCGCCATCCGGAGCCCAGCCACTGTCTCCGTGGCCGCGCAGGTCGAGTGCGATGCCAAGACAATTGCGCTGCGCTACCATTTGGGCGGCGGCTTCCCACGCCGTGCGGCTCTGACAGGCGGCATGAAGGAACAATATCGGCGGGGCTGAAGGGTTTCCCCAGGCGCTCGCGGTGAGGCCGACGCCGGCACCGTCGAAGGAAAGCAGTCTGTTCATGTCTCGGCGGCCGCTTCCTTATCCCGAAATATTGAGACGATTGGAACCGAAGAATCGCCGGGTTCTGCTCGATCGTCAAATGGTTGATGCCGTTGTAGGCTCTCTCGCTTCGTCCGCATCGAGCCAAGCACAATGACCAGGCGGCCGGCGGGAGGGAGGTTATTGCGCGGAATCAGAACTTATGCCGCAAGAGCTTGCGATCGATATGTTTCAGCAGGAAATCGATGATGCCGCGCCGGGTTTCATTGGCGCCGGCCACATCGTCCTCTTCATCGAATGCGCGCGCTTGAAAGAGCTGATGCTGAAGCGTCGACGGCTCCTGCCAAAACGAACCTGACGGACGAAGCAGCGAAGCATATTTGCCGTAGATCCGCTTGCTCCAGGGATCGGCCCACCGCATCCACGGCTTCACCTCGCCCGAGAAATGGATGATGCCGTCGAAGGTGTCGATGTCGAACTGTTTGCCGAGCCCATAATAGCCGATCGTGTACGTGCCGACGTTCCATTTTGCCGGGATCAGATATTTCCGTCCGCGTGTGGCAACATTCAATGCGTCCTGGTCGGCTCCCCACAGCTTGCCCGTGAAATTGGCGGCAAATTCGATCGATTTCGGCGTGACCTGTTCCGCGATCCAGGCGGAGCGGTCGATCAGCAACACGCCGGCATTGAGATAAGGTTCGTCCTCGGCGAGACCGAGCGCCTGTCGACGCTGCGACGCCCCCCGAGGTCCCTCGACCCCGCCGATCAATCCGCCGGGCTCGTAGCAGCGGAATAGCTCCTCCACGTCCGCCTGAACGATGAGGTCGCTGTCGAGATAGAGCAGCACGCCCTCGGAAAGCAGTTCGGGGGCGAGCAGGCGGGCGTAGGAGGCGGCGCCTTGCCAGAACGGCTGCGGCAGGTCACGCACGGGGGCATAGTCGATTTGATGGATCGTGATCGCCGTGCCGAAGGTCCTGCCGATCGCGTCAAACTGCGCGCGACGCGCATCGGTCAACGCGTCGGTCATCAGATGCACCGAGAAAGCTCGCGACGCGGTATTGAGCAGCAGCGACACCAAGGTCACCTGCGCGTAAAATGCAAATCCTTCATCGAAGCTGAAGACGATGGCGCGCTCGCTGCCCGCGTTCGCTGGCCCGCCGACGATCGCGACATCACGCTCGACCGCGGCATCTGGCGCCGAGCCGGTCAGCGCTCCAGCCTGAAAAAGTACGTCGGCCGGTGTTCAGCCGTGATGGGTGCGCTGAAGGACGTGTCGCGTCTGGTCTGCAAGCCATCGTCCTTTTGAGGCGGCCTGTTGCTGCTCAAGATGCACTCCGACTAGAGCAGGATGCGAAAAAGCGGGAACCATTGATCGCCAAAAGTCCTGCGACAACAAATACTTCTAAAGCAGGATGCGATTCAATCCAATCGCATCCTGCTTTAGCCGGGTACATGCGGCGGCTGGCGCTTACAATAGTCCATTTCACGCCGTAACCGACGCCGCAGCGCGCATCGCAGCATCGCCACAGATGCTTGTTTTGAGCAAACCGTTCAGCCCATAGGAACGGTCGCGTCCGACATCATTTTGGCGGAAATTTCTCTCGCGCAACGCAGCAGGGCGTCCGGCGGAGCGTCGAGCCTGGCCGCTGAACCTAGTTGGGAAATCGAGATGGCGGCAAGGACGCGCCCGTCGCACCGGATCGGAACCGCAACACAATTGAGATCGTCGGCGACCTCGCCGTGGTCCAAGGCGAAACCGGAAAGCCTCGCTTCCTGGAGAGCCGAGCGCAGCTGGGCCGCGTCGGTGATGGTGTTCGACGTCAAGGCTATGAAGGGGCCGTTGGCAAGATATTCCTCGAGGACATGCCTGTCCTGAAAGGCCAGCAGCACTTTTCCGATTGCCGAACAATAGCCTTCGAGCTGACCTCCTTCCTGCGTGAACAATGAGCCCCTTCCGCTTGATTCCTTGATCAAATAGGTCACCATCTCGCCATCCCAAACGCCGAGGTGCGTCGTTGTCCGCAGCGCCTGGGACAGCTTGCGCAGCAACGGGCGAGCGGCTCGAACAAGGAGGTCGTCCTGTCTTGGACGTGAGGCGGCCCTCAAAAGAGCGGGTCCGGCGGCAAAATGCCCGCGTCTCACCGCGGTGAGAAGTCCAAGGCGCTCCATCTCCTTGGTCATGCGATGCGCCGTCGAATAAGGGATCGACAGATTGTCGGCATGGGTGGTCAGCGACCGCTTCCCGCCGTCTTTCGCCATCGTCAGCATGAGAGACAAAGCTCTCCTGACGGCGGCCGTTCCCGTCACCTTGGCCTCGTTCATTCTCTCACCATATGAGAGGATGGACCTTGGGTAAATTGTCTTTCGAGGGCCGACTACCTAATGGGGCCTATTCGAAACGGAGACGGGTCTTGGAAGCACTGCAACGCGTGGCGAAAGTCCTCAGGGATGCCTATCAGGAAGGGCCGGTGCCGCCGCTTCGCGAGGCGCTGGATCCCCAGGACGCGCAGCAGGCTTATGAGATCCAGGCCATAAACACGCGCTTCTGGGTGGGGGCCGGCCGCCGGATCGTCGGGCGCAAGGTGGGGCTGACGGCGAAGGCCGTGCAGGCGCAGCTTGGCGTCGACCAGCCCGATTTCGGCGTCTTGTTTGCCGACATGCAGGTCGAGGACGGCGGCAGGCTGCCCCAGTCGAGCGTGCTTCAGCCGAAAGCCGAAGCCGAGATCGCGTTCATTCTCGGCAGCGACTTGCCGAATCCGAAGGCAACGCGCGAAGACGTGGAAGCCGCCGTCGATACGGCCGTCGCGGCGATCGAGATCGTCGACAGCCGTATCGCGGCCTGGAAGATCACCTTCGCGGACACGGTTGCGGACAATGGATCGTCAAGCCACTTCGTGCTGGGAAGCGAGCGCAAGAAGCTGGCGGGCCTGGATCTCTACACCTGCGGCATGATCATGGAGAAGAACGGGGAAATTGCATCCCTTGGCGCGGGCGGTGCCTGCCTGGGCCACCCGCTCAACGCCGCGACGTGGCTGGCGCGAACGCTGGCTGACCAAGGCGATCCGCTGCGCAAGGGCGATATCGTGCTGACCGGCGCGCTGGGGCCGATGGTCGAGATCAAGCCCGGAGACCGGATGCGCGCGACGATCGGCGGCCTGGGCAGCGTCGGCTTTTCGTTCGGGGAGCAAAGCTGATGGGCAAGGTCAAGGTGGCGATCATCGGCTCCGGCAACATCGGCACGGATTTGATGATCAAGGTGCAACGGCTTTCGGACGTTTTGGAAATGGGAGCGCTGGTCGGGATCGACCCTGAATCCGACGGGTTGGCACGTGCGCGCCGGCTGGACGTGCCCGTGACCGCCGACGGCGTCGAAGGTCTCGTCGCGATGCCGGAATTCAAGGACATCGAGATCGTGTTCGATGCGACGTCTGCGGCCGCGCACGCGCATCACGACGCTGTGCTGCGGGCCCATGGCAAGAGGATCATCGACCTGACCCCGGCTGCGATCGGCCCCTATACGATTCCACCGGTGAATGGCGATGCGCATCTGGACGAGCCCAACGTCAACATGGTGACCTGCGGCGGTCAGGCGACGATTCCGATCGTCCATGCGGTCAATCGCGTAGCGAAGGTGCGTTACGGAGAGATCGTGGCTTCGATCGCCTCGAAGTCGGCGGGTCCGGGCACGCGCGCCAATATCGACGAGTTCACCGAAACGACCAGCCGCGCCATTGTCGAGGTGGGCGGCGCGGAGCGCGGCAAGGCGATCATCATCCTCAACCCCGCCGAACCCCCGCTCATCATGCGCGACACCATCTATTGTCTTGCCGAAGACGGCGATCAGACGGCCATTGAGGAAAGCGTCGAGGCCATGGTGGCGGAGGTGCAGAAATACGTGCCGGGCTACCGGTTGAAGCAGAAAGTCCAGTTCGAGCATATCGGCTCGAACCGTCCGTTGCGCATTCCGGAGATCGGCGACGGGCTGACCGGCCTGAAGATCGGCGTCTTTCTCGAGGTCGAGGGCGCGGCGCATTATCTGCCTGCTTATGCAGGCAATCTCGACATCATGACTTCCGCGGCGCTGCGCACCGGCGAAAAGGTGGCGCTGAGGCACCGGGCGAGGCTGGCGGCATGACCTTCGATCCGAAGACGACGAAGCTTTACATCCAGGACGTCACGCTGCGTGACGGAATGCATGCCATTCGCCATCAATATGGCATCGAGCACGTAAAGGCGATTGCAAGAGCGCTGGACCAGGCGAAGGTCGATGCCATCGAGGTGGCGCATGGCGACGGGCTTTCGGGCTCGTCGTTCAACTACGGTTTCGGCGCGTGCACGGATTGGGACTGGATCGGCGCCGTCGCCGAGGTCATCGAGCATGCCAAGCTCACGACCCTGCTGATACCGGGCATCGGGACCGTACACGATCTTCGCCATGCTTTCGAAATGGGGGTGCGCTCGGTACGGGTGGCGACCCATTGCACCGAAGCCGATGTCGCCAAGCAGCATATCGAATTCGCCCGTGGCATCGGCATGGATGTCTCGGGGTTTCTGATGATGAGCCACAGGAGCCCGCCCGAGACCCTCGCCGCCCAGGCGAAGCTGATGGAGAGCTACGGCGCGCATTGCATTTATGTGACCGACAGCGGCGGCGCGATGACGATGGATGACACAGCTGCGCGCTTCCAGGCCTATGACCGGGTGCTCAAGCCGGAGACGGAGCGCGGCATTCACGCACACCACAATCTCTCGCTGGGTGTCGCCAATTCGATCCTCGCGGTTCAGAACGGCGCCATTCGTGTCGATGCGAGCCTTGCCGGCATGGGGGCAGGGGCGGGGAACGCTCCGCTCGAGGTCTTCATCGCCGTGGCCGACGTATATGGGTGGCAGCATGGAACGGACCTGTTCGCGCTGATGGATGCCGCCGAAGACTTGGTCCGGCCCTTGCAGGACCGTCCCGTGCGCGTCGACCGCGAAACGCTCAGCCTCGGCTATGCCGGCGTCTATTCCTCATTCCTGCGTCACGCCGAAAAGGCCGCGCAAGACTATGGACTCGACACGCGCGCGATCTTGATCGAGCTGGGACGGCGCAAGATGGTTGGCGGCCAGGAAGACATGATCATCGATGTCGCTCTGGACATGGTGAAGTCTTGACGACAGACGCCAGCCTACGGGCACCGCCAGATGGCGCGAACGGCCCGAATTGCGTATCGCCGGCTTTGCAGCCTTTTGCCAAAAATTGCACTGCGAGGGGAGAGTTGTCGGCGCAATAGAGCCATGACGACAACCAACCTCCTCCAATGCTCAACCATTTCGTGAGGCGATCCTGATCGTACATAACAACATAATCCAGGCGCGGAGTCATAACATCGCGCAGCTGTTGCGCCGTTCCGCGGTCAGAGCGCCCGACAAGATCGCAATCCAATGCGGCGATGCGCGATATAGCTACGCCGACTTCGATAGGATTGCCGGCGCGGTTGCGGCGGGGATCGCGAATCTCGGTATCGTCTCCGGCGATCGAGTGGCCGTTCTCGCGCGCAACTCCCATGCCTATGCAGCGCTGCGCTTCGCGGCGGCGCGGCTTGGCGCCGTCCTGGTGCCGATCAACTACATGCTGAAGCCTGCGGAGATAGCCTATATTCTAAACCATTCCGGCGCCCGCCTGCTTTGCTTCGACCAGGAGCTCGAGGCGAATGGGCGCGCGGCGGTCGCGACGGGCACCGCCATCGAGATGATGATGGGCCTTCCCGGGGAACGGACCGCGGAACCTGATGCCGACTTTTCTTTCGCGAGCCTGGCTCAGACGGCATGTTTGGAAGACGCAATCGTCGACTCGCGGGATATCGCCCAGATAATATATACCAGCGGCACGGAATCCGCTCCCAAAGGTGCGATGCTCACGCATGAAGCGGTGATGTGGGAATATGTCACTTGTGTCGTCGATGGCGAAATGAGCGCAAGCGATATCGTCCTTCATGCGATGCCATTATATCACTGTGCCCAGCTTGACGTATTCCTTGGCCCTGCCGTCTATATCGGCTCGTCTAGCATCATTACATCGGATACATCGCCAGATAACTTGCTTTCTTTGATAGAAAAGCACCATGTTACGTCTTTCTTTGCTCCTCCGACCGTTTGGATCGGTATGTTGCATTCTCCTCTATTCGAAAAAACGGACTTAACTTCGCTTAGAAAGGCCTATTACGGGGCATCCATCATGCCTGTTGCCGTGCTGCTCGAGCTTCAGCGCGTATTCCCGGACGTCCGTCTTTTCAATTTCTACGGGCAGACGGAAATTGCGCCCGTGGCGACCGTGCTGAGGCCGCAAGAACAGGTGAGCCACGCCGGCTCGGCCGGTCGAGCTGCCTTGAATGTTGAAACGCGCGTGGTCGACGATGAAGGACAGGAAGTCGCTTCCGGCGAAGTGGGCGAGGTGGTGCATCGTTCTCCGCAACTCATGATCGGTTATTACAACGATGAGGAACGGACCGAGGAAGCCTTCCGTGGCGGTTGGTTTCACAGCGGTGATTTGGCGACGCGAGACGGTGACGGCTATATAACCATCGTCGATCGTAAGAAGGACATGATCAAGACCGGCGGCGAAAATGTTGCCAGTCGTGAAGTGGAAGAGGTTATCTATCGCCTGGAAGGCGTCAAAGAAGTAGCGGTCATTGGAGTACCGCATCCGACTTGGGTCGAGGCAGTCGTCGCGGTGGTAATTCGCGACTCCGGATCGAATATTACCAACACGGACGTTTTGGAGCATTGTCGTAGCTCTCTCGCCAACTTCAAGAGTCCGAAAGAAGTGGTTTTCGAGGATGAGTTACCAAAAAACCCGAGCGGTAAGGTTGTAAAGCGAAGCCTTCGAGACAAATATTTAGCGCTATTTGGTTAGGATTCTGCTTGGTATCCTAGTTGATAAATTATAATATTGGAAAAGAATACCTTTGTTTGTGCATGCGTGTCGATGTGCTACGGGGTAATTCTTGGATAATTCTGCATAACCTTTGTAGAGCCCGGTTTTTGGCGACGCTTGGGACAGCTAACGAATAATCGATCGGGACGTTATTCATGTCGACTTCGGTGATATTCAATGAGATCGGCGGGCCGGAGGTCTTGCAGCTTGTGGACAGGCCCGCGCCTGCGCCGGGCAATGGCGAGGTGCTCTTGGAGATGCGGTCGATAGGCATGAATCGATCGGATGTGGCGTTCCGAAGCGGCAAATATCTCGCTCAGCCAAACCTGCCGTGCGGTCTGGGGGTCGAGGGAATGGGAATAGTCGCCGCCCTGGGCGCCGGAACGGGCCATCTCAAGGTCGGCGATCGGGTCAGCATCTTGCCCACCTTTCCGCAAGGTGGCCGCTATGCCACCTATCTGAGCGAGGGCGTGTTTCCTGCCGACAGCCTGGTACCGGTGCCGGAGAAGCTCGACGACGCCGGTGCTGCGGCGATCTGGGTCAGCATCCTCACCGCGTGGGGCGCTTTGGTGGAGCTCGGCGGCTTGGGGAAAGGCGATTATGTGCTGATCTCCGCGGCATCGGGCAGCGTCGGCTTGGCCGCCATCCAGGTGGCGCGCAGCGTGGGCGCCATCCCGATCGCCACGACGCGCGCGAGCGCCAAGGCTCAGGCGCTGAAGGATGCGGGCGCGGCCCATGTCGTTCTGAGCGACCAGCAGGACGTGCCGACATCGGTGCTGCAAATCGTCGGCGACCAGCGATTACGGCTGGCTTTCGATCCGATAGCCGGACCTTTTGCTGAAGCGCTGGTTCCCTGCATGGCCGACGAGGGGAAAATCTTCATCTACGGAGGCCTGAGCGACCAGCCCATGTATTTCGACCGCCGTCCCATATTGTCGAAAGGCTTGAGCCTGGCCGGATACGCGGTCCGACAAATTCTCACGCGGCCCGATCGGCTGGAGAGGGGGCTTGCCTTCGTCCGCGCGGGGCTCGCGAGCGGCGCTCTCTCTCCTTTCGTTGCCAAGCTATTTTCTCTTCAGGATGTTGTGGAGGCGCACCGTTACATGGAGTCTAATTCGCACATCGGGAAGATTGTGCTGACTGTGCCTTAGGCGAGATCGATAGCAATGACGGAAGTCAAGATATATTTTTGGAACGATCGGTCCCTGTTCTTGTATGTAAAGCACAGAAATAGAACTCTATTACTGAACACAATATTTTTATCTATTTATATTTATATTTTATTTCGTAGCATGGTTTCTCTTTGCGCTTTGGCATGAATCGCTAGGTTACTACAGAAGGTGAGATGATATGAGCACGTTAACCGAAGAATCCACCCAGAAGTTCGTTCAGCTCAAGAGATGGAAAATACGATACAATGAGGCCGGGGAAGGCCATCCCGTCATCATGCTGCACGGATCGGGCCCCGGCGCGACCGGCTGGAGCAACTTCGGGGCGAATATCAAGGACCTGTCGAAGAAGTATCGCGTTATCGCGATCGATTTCCCCGGCTGGGGCCTCTCCGACACCTTCGACCCCGATTCGGGTGCTCGTTTTCAGGTGAATGCGGATATCGTCGTCGAGCTGATGGATGCCTTGGGCATCGACAAGGCGGCGCTCGTCGGCAATTCGATGGGCGGCATAGCGTCGCAGATGATCACCGCGCAGCACCCCAACCGCGTGAGCCACTGCATCACCATGGGCGCGCCTGCTCCCGGCGGTCCCCAAGTCTTTTACCAGCCGCTCGGGCTCACGGAGGGGTTGAAGATCCTGTTCGAAGCCTATCGCGTGCCGACCGAGGCAATGATCCGCAAGCTGGTCGAGATCATGATATTCGACAGCTCCTTCGTGACCGACGAACTCATCAAGCAGCGTGCCGACAACGCCAATGCCAACACGGATCATTTGAAGAATTTCCTCAAGGGCTTGGCCACCATGCATATCGATGCGGTGGGTCGGGACGATCTGGTTCATGCGCTTGAACAATCGTCGACCCCGGCGCTGATCATCCACGGGCGGGATGATCGAGTCGTCCCAGTCGAACACAGTTTGCGCGCGGCGGCATTGATGCCCAACGCGACGCTCGTCGTGTTCAATCGATGCGGTCACTGGGCCCAATGGGAGCATGCCGCGAAATTCAATGGTCTGGTGAGCGGCTTTATCGAGTCGATGCCCGGCTAGGCCGGAAGTATTCGACGTGGTCCGCGCGCGGCGACACCGGGGATAGGCTTTGGCGGGCCTTTCTCCGGGGCGCCATGAACTGGCTGAGGCGCGCGCCGATCACGCGGGTTGCGGTCGGACGGGAATGGCCGGGCATGGCGGCGCCTCTACCGTCTGCGGCCTGTCGGACAGAGGCCGACACGCTTGGCCTTTGATGTCGATGGGCTGAGGCATCAAGATTGGTGAGACGTTGAAGGAAGAGGCTGCTTTCAAAGTGAATGGGAATTTGGTTTCCGGCCTGCGGCTCCGCGCGACGGCGCCACCCGCGGCCCGAACGTTCGGCTTGGCCGCAGCCTGCGCAACATCGATCTGCGGGCAGCCTTCACACGCGGCACGCGGACGCATGGCGCGGGTGGCGATGTAATGGGTAGGCGCATTCGCCGCGAAGCTCATTTCGGCCGGATGATGCGGTGCTTTGCCGAGCGCCCTTCCAACATCGACGCGCTCCTGCGCGAGGCGATGGAGCGTCGTCCGGAGGCGACGGCGTTGGTGGCCGGCGATTGCCGAATGAGCTATCGCGCGCTCGACCAAGGCGTCGAGCGGATCGCCGCGAACCTTGCCCGGAATGGCTTGAAGAGGGGTGATCGGGTGGCATTGCTCCTGGGCAACAGGCCGGAATTCCTGCTTACGGTGCTGGCTGCCGCGCGTCTGGGTGCAATCGTCGTGCCCATGAACATCAGGCAGCGACGCCCCGAAATTCAATTCATGCTGGCGCACAGCGGCGCGACGATGCTGATCTTCGAAAGCGCTTTGGCCGATGAACTGCCCGGTGCGTCCGAGCTGCCCGATCTCGAGCACCGCTTCGTCGTCGGCGTGCCCAGCGAAGGCGCGCAAGCATTCGAAGCGCTGATGGCTCCCGGGGAGAAGCCGTCCTTTTCATCGCCGGAAGAGGAAGATCCTTTCTGCATCCTCTACACATCCGGCACCACGGGAAGGCCCAAAGGGGCAGTGCTGACCCATTTCGGCCTGGTGCACTCGGTGATGCATTTCGAACAAGCGCTGGGCTTGCGGGTGGGAGACGTCGCAGCCCTGGCCGTGCCGGCGTCGCATGTCACGGGATTGGTGGCGATTCTGCTTCAGACGCTGCGGGTTGCCGGCACCACTGTCATGATGACCGAATTCAAGGCCGGTCATTTCATCACGCTCGTCGAGCGCGAGAAGATCAATTATGCGCTCATGGTGCCGGCCATGTACAATCTCTGCCTCATGGCGCCCGAACTGACGACGTGCGATCTGTCGAGCTGGCGAGTCGGGGGATTTGGCGGAGCGCCGATGCCGGAGGCCAGCGTGCAGCGCCTCGCAGCCGAGATTCCCGGCCTCGGCCTGTCCAATATCTACGGCGCCACGGAGACAAGCTCGCCCGTTTCGGTCCTTTCGGCTGCTGACATTGCCGATCATTCCGATACGGTGGGCCAGATTCTGCCATGCGCCGAGGTGATCGTCGTCAATCGCGAGGGGCAGGAGGTCGAGACCGGCGAAGTAGGCGAGCTGCTGATCGCCGGTCCGATGACCATTCCTTTCTATTGGAACAATCCCGAGGCGAACGAGGGCGCCTTCATCGGCGGCTATTGGCGTTCGGGAGACCTTGGTTCGGTCGATGCGCAGGGCTATTTGCGCATCCACGACCGCATCAAGGATGTCGTCAACCGCGGCGGCTACAAAATCTACTGCATCGAGGTCGAGAATGTCATTTCCAGCTATCCCGGCATCGATGAATGCGCGGTGGTAGGCTATCCGGATACAGTGCTGGGGGAGAGGGTGGCCGCGTTCGTTCGCGGTCCCGCCGCCGCAGACCAAGCCGCCATCCGCGAACATTGCGCCGAACGTCTTTCGGATTATAAAGTGCCCGAGGTCATCATGGCGCTCGATCAGCCGCTTCCGCGCAATGCCAATGGCAAGGTCGCCAAGAATGATTTGCGCACGCTTGTGGGGCCAGGCCGTTGAAGCTTTTGCGGTCGTCTGACGAGGCATCAGATCTTTCTGATGGCTAGGATGCGGGGATTGGAACGAAGCCGCCTCGGAGCATCACCCCGTATTTCGGGAGAATAGACCGCTACCGTGCCATTCTAGAGCAGGATGCGATTAGGTTGAATCGCATCCTGCTATATAAATATTTGTTATCGCAGGATTTTTTGCGAAAAACCGGTACCCACTTTTTCGCATCCTGCTCTATGCGTAGCGACAATGCCGGTCATCATGAAGGAGGATGAAATTGGATCTCCAAATTCGTGGGCGCACGGCACTCGTCACCGCTTCGAGCAAGGGTCTGGGCCTCGCAACGGCGAAGCTGCTCGCCCGAGAAGGTGCCAATGTCGTAATCTGCGGCAGCGATGCGGGCCGCATCGCCACGGCGGCGGAAACGATCACGGCAGCTGGCGGCCGGTGCCTGGCGGTGACGGCGGACTTGGACGACCAGGACGCGCGGGAAGCGCTCGTGCGACAGGCTAACGACACGTTCGGCAAGGTTGATATCGCCGTTTTGAATACGCGCGGTCCCTCGACGGGAAATCTTCGACAATTGAGCCTGGCCGAATGGGATCAGGCTTATCAGTCCATGATCA
>DATFHP010000049.1:0-47736 GCA_035248285.1 Allosphingosinicella sp.
TTTTTTAACTGTCGCAGAGGGGGTTTTCCACAGCCGCGGCGGCGCGATCCAGGCATCCGTGCCAATTCGACACAGCGCATCATTCCGGCCGCGGCTTTGCGCGGCCCTGCTTGATCGTGCCGCGCCGCGTCTTTTCGTCGCGCCGCCTTGCCTTGGCGGCACGGCTCGCCTTGGTCTTGATTCGCTTGGGCTGGCGGACGTGCGCCCTGGCGATGAGGTCGGCGAGCCGCGCCCGCGCCGCCTCGCGATTCGCCTCCTGGCTGCGGTGGCTGCGGGCGGTGATGACGATCTCCCCGGCGGCGGTCATGCGGCTGCCAGCCAATGTCTTGAGCCGCGCATAGACGTCGGGCGCCAATCCCAGCTTGAAGACATTGGCGCGCAGCTGCACCGCCGTCGCGACCTTGTTGACATTCTGCCCGCCGGGACCGGTGGCGGCCAGAAACGTTTCGTCGATCGCGTCTTCGGGAACGACGAAGGGTTCAGAGACGGACATCGCCAAATCCCTCCCGGACGAACGCCGGCGGCAGCGGCGCGGTCGCAGCGACCGGCGGCTTGCCCTCGCGCTCCACGCCCAGCGACACAGCGTGGAGCAGCATCGCGCCCTGCCCTGCGCCGTAGCGCGCATCGCCGAGGATCGGAATGCCGATCCCCAGCGCCGCATGGGCGCGAAGCTGATGCGTCCGCCCGGTCTCGGGCTCGAACAGGATAAGCGCGCGCTGCTCCCGAACGGTCACGATGCGCCAGCGCGTCACCGCGGGCTTGCCGGCGGCATCGGCCACCATCTTCCAGCCGTCCTCGGCGCTCGACACCTTGCCAAGCGGCATGTCGATCAGCCCCTGCTCGGCGTCCGGGACGCCGGCGAGCACCGCCAGATAGGATTTGGCGACCCGCCTTTCCTCGAACGCGCGCTGGAATGTCCGATGCGCCTTGGGGTTGCGGGCCAGCAACAGGCAGCCGCTCGTATCGCGATCAAGGCGATGGACGGGGGTCGGCAGACGCCGAAAACCGAAACGGAAATGGTGAAGATGATCCTCGAGACTCTCGCCGCCGCGCGGGCCGGGATGAACCGCAAGCCCGGCCGGCTTGTCGAGGACAATCGCCTCGCCATCGATGAACAAGACCCGGCTTTCCCACATGAAATTCGTCTTGCCACCGCTGTTGCAGCCGCGCAACGATATGAAGCAACTCGCCCAAGCTGCTCGTTTAACGGCAAATTAACCTTTTAACTTCATTTGTTGCGTGATTAAGGAAGATTACTGGGTTCCAAAGAGCGCAAGCTCGATGGCCCCGAGCGAGCAAGAAGGGGGCGCCACTATCATGCGTGTTCTGCTGATCGAAGACGAGCCGACGACCGCGAAAAGCATCGAGCTGATGCTGACCTCGGAAGGCTTCAATGTCTATACCACCGATTTGGGCGAAGAGGGTTTGGACCTCGGCAAGCTCTATGATTACGATATCATCCTGCTCGATCTGAACCTTCCCGACATGCACGGTTACGACGTGCTCAAGAAGCTCCGGATCGCCAAGGTCGGCACCCCGGTGCTGATCCTTTCCGGCGTGAGCGAGATGGATTCGAAGGTCCGCGCGCTCGGCTTCGGCGCCGACGACTATGTCACCAAGCCGTTCCATCGCGACGAGCTGGTCGCCCGCATCCATGCGGTGGTGCGTCGTTCGAAGGGCCACAGCCAGTCGGTCATCAAGACCGGCAAGCTGGCGGTCAACCTCGATGCCAAGACGGTCGAGGTCGACGGCGCGCGCGTGCATCTGACCGGCAAGGAATATGCGATGCTCGAGCTGCTCTCGCTGCGCAAGGGCACCACGCTGACCAAGGAAATGTTCCTCAACCATCTCTATGGCGGCATGGACGAGCCCGAGCTCAAGATCATCGACGTGTTCATCTGCAAGCTGCGCAAGAAACTGAGCCTGGCGTGCAGCGGCGACAATTATATCGAGACCGTCTGGGGCCGCGGCTACGTGCTGCGCGATCCCGAGGATGCCGAGCAGACCCAGGTCGCCTGACCCGATTGCAAATCGATAGCGAGGAAAATGCGGCGCCGCAGCGATGCGGCGCCCTTTTTCGTGGCCGATCGATTCACCGATCAATGTCTAGTGTGGTGGTTTTGAAGTTCGTGAGACCACGTCACGCTCGCGAAATTGGGCAGGTAAAGAGCGCCCGCGCTGTTTAGCCGTGTCCGGTGGACACGACGACCTGCGCCAATGGCGTCCAGCTTCTTGCGAACGCATAAGTCTTTGAAGAAGCTGGATTCCCGCGTTCGCGGGAATGACGGAGTCTAATGTAGCGAACTTCAGAATCGGGACACTAGCAGGCTGTTGAAGAGCCGCAATTTCAGCGTCATTCCCGCGAACGCGGGAATCCAGCTTCTTCAATAGGTGGTGTGTTCAAAGGAAGCTGGACGCCCAATTTCGCGAGCGTGACGTGATCCCATTAGAGCGGGACTTCCCGCATTTTTTTTGCATTGCAACATAAACGCTGCTCGCTAAGCTCAGGCCTCGGCCTTGGTGCAAAGTGGGGTTGATGACGGCACGGGCAGCGTTCGACGAGCTTTGGGGAAGAAGCGAGGGGAAAGCGGCGCGCCCCGGCTTCGAGGCGCTCGATCAATGGCTGTTCGAAACCTCGGGCGCCGAGCTCGACCGACGCCAGCAAGCCGCCGAAGCGGCATTCCGCAGCCTGGGAATCACCTTCAGCGTCTATGGTCAGCAGGAAGCCGCGGAGCGGATCATTCCCTTCGACATCATTCCGCGCATCTTCACCGCAGGCGAATGGAAATCGCTGGCCGCCGGCCTCGAGCAGCGCGTGCACGCGATCAACGCCTTCATCGACGACGTCTATGGGGACCGCAAGATCCTCGCCGACGGCGTCGTCCCGGCCGACATCGTGCTCGCCAATCGCCAATATTGCATTCCGGCCGCGGGCATGCGGCCGGCGCACGGCATCTATGCTCATATCTGCGGCATCGACCTGGTGCGGACGGACGCGGACACATTCTACGTGCTGGAGGACAATGCCCGCACGCCCTCGGGCGTTTCCTACATGCTCGAGAACCGGGAGGCGATGCTCCGCCTGTGCCCCGAACTGTTCGAGCTGCTGCCGGTCCAGCCGATCGATACCTATCCCGACCAGTTGCGCGAGATGCTCTTTTCGGTCGCGCCGGCAGGCAGCCGCGATCCGGTCTGCGTTCTCCTGACGCCCGGCCATTTCAACTCGGCCTTCTATGAGCACAGCTTCCTGGCCGACAATATGGGCATCGAGCTGGTCGAGGGATCGGACCTCGAGGTCGACGACGATATCGTCTGGATGCGGACCACGAACGGGCGCGTGCGGGTGGACGTCATCTATCGCCGGATCGACGATTCCTATCTCGATCCGCTCGTCTTCGATCCGCAATCGCTGCTCGGCGTGCCCGGCCTGATGGCGGCCTATCGCCGGGGCAATGTGACGATCGTCAACGCGCCGGGCACCGGCATCGCCGACGACAAGGCGATCTACAGCTACATGCCCGAGATCGTGCGCTATTATTCGGGCGAGGATGCCAGGCTTCCCAATGTCGAAACGTGGCGCTGCCGCGATCCCGGCGCCTTATCCTACGTGCTCGATCATCTGGCCGAGCTGGTGGTCAAGCTGGTGGACGGATCGGGCGGCTACGGCATGCTGGTCGGCCCGACCGCAAGCCGCGCCGAGATCCGCCGCTTCCGCGAGGCGCTGAAGGCCGAGCCGCATCGCTATATCGCCCAGCCGACGCTGGCGCTGTCGACCGTCCCGACGCTGACGGACGCCGGCATCGCCCCACGCCACGTCGATTTCAGGCCGTTCGTGCTGAGCGGCGCCAACGGCATCACCCTCGTTCCGGGCGGCCTGACCAGGGTCGCGCTGCGCAAAGGCTCGCTGGTGGTCAACAGCAGCCAGGGCGGCGGCACCAAGGACAGCTTCATCCTCGGCCCCCGCGGCGAGGGAGGCTGAATGCTCTCGCGCACCGCCTCCAGCCTCTACTGGATCGGCCGCTATATGGAGCGCGCCGAATTCACCGCAAAATTGCTGGAAGCGACGATCAGGCTGAGCGCGCTGACGCGGGCATCGGGCAATGTTTCGGACCATTCGGTCTGGCAGGGCGCGCTCGCGGTCGTCGGCGAGGCCGAGGCTTTCGCGCGCAGGAACGAGGTGCCGAACCCCGCCGCGGTCTGCCACCATCTGGCGCTGGCGGAGGACAATCGCAATTCGGTGCGGTCGTGCATCGTGGCGGCGCGCGACAACGCCCGCGCCGCGCGCAACGCCATCACCCGCGAAGCCTGGGAGGCGATCAACCGCGCCTTCCTCGACATCCGCGGCCGCAGCGGCCTCGGCGGCATGCAGACCACCATGGGCTTCCTCGAGACATTGACCGCCGATACGCGCGGCTTCGAAGGCGCGCTGTCCCGCATGCTGCGATCGGAGGCCTATTGGTTCATGCAATTGGGATCGGTGATCGAGCGAGGGGACAGCAGCGCCCGGCTGCTCGACGTCAAATATTATCTGCTGCTGCCGGAAGGCGAGCGGGTCGGCGGAACGCTCGATCGCGATCAGTGGACGACGATCCTGCAGACGGTATCCGCGCGCAACGCCTACCGCCTGCTCTACCGCGAAGCGCTGAAGCCCTGGCTGATCGCCGACCTGCTGATCCTGCGCAAGGAAATGCCGCGATCGCTCGCCGCCTGCGCGCGCGAGACGGTCGAGCTGCTGACCGAACTCGCCAGCAGCTCGGGCCGGCAGGGCGAGGCGGACCGACTCGCGCGGCGCCGGCTGGCACAATTCGAAGGCGTCGATATCGAACGCATCTTCCAATCGGGCCTGCACGAGTTCCTGCGCCGTTTCGTCACCGAAAACGTCGCGCTCGACCATGCGATCGCCCAGCAGTTCAGGTTCGGCTGATGCGGCTCACCGTCCACTATCAGACCAGCTACATCTATTCCGAGCCGGCGAGGCGCGTGATTCAATTGCTCCGGGTCACGCCGGCGAGCTTTGCCGGGCAGAATGTGCTCGACTGGCGAATCGACGTGGACTGCGACGCGCGGCTGCGCGAAGGGCGCGACGGTTACGGCAACGTCACCCATATGCTCTACGTCGACCACCCCGTCGAACGGCTGGTCGTGACCGTTGCGGGACATGTGCTGACCGAGGACCGGGCGGGGGTGGTGCAGGGATTGCCGGCCGATTTGCCGCCGCTCGTCTTCCTGCGCCCGACGCCGCTGACGAGCGCGGACGAGGCGCTGACCGCGCTCGCCGGCGAGATCGCGGCGCGAGGCGGCCAGACGCTCGACAGGCTCCACCATCTGGCCGCGGCGATCCACACGCGCATGGCGTTCGAGACGAGCGCCACCGACACGGGAACCACCGCCGCCCAATCGTTCGGCGCCGGCCACGGCGTGTGCCAGGATTTCGCGCATATCTTCATCGCCGTGGCGCGGAATCTGGGCATGCCGGCGCGCTACGTTTCCGGTCATATCTTCCGCCGCGACGGCGCATTGCTTCAGCAGGCCGCGCACGCCTGGGCGGAAGCCTGGGTCGATCCGCTCGGCTGGGTGGCATTCGATCCGACCAACGGCATCAGCGCGGACGAGGCGCATATCAGGGTCGCCAGCGGCCTTGACTATCTGGACGCGGCGCCCTTTGCCGGGGCAAGATCGGGGGGAGGCGCCGAAGTGCTGCGCGTCGCGGTCGAAGTCCGCGCCGCGCCGGGACAGGCACAGGCGCACATGCAACGGCAGGATTGAGGAATGACCTATTGCCTGGGAATGCTCATCGACGCGGGGCTGGTGATGATCGCCGACACGCGAACCAATGCGGGCGTCGACAATTTCTCCTGTTACCGGAAGCTGCACGCGCTATCGGCCGGCCCCGACAAGCAGATTTTCCTGGCCAGCTCGGGAAACCTGTCGATGAGCCAGTCGGTCATCGGCCTGCTCGAGGAAGGGCTGCCCGCCGGCGAGGACAGCGACGTGCCGCGCACCATCGACGCGGCGAAGTCGATGTTCCGCGTCGCCCAGCTGATCGGCGAGGCGGTGCAGGCGGCGAGCCGGACGGTCGGCGACGCGCTGTCCGAGATCAACCTCAACGGCTCGCTGTCGCTGCTCGTCGGCGGGAGGGTCGGCAATAGCGCGCCGCGGCTGTTCCTGATCTATCCGGCGGGCAATTTCATCGAATGCCAGCGCGAGGCGCCCTTTTTCCAGATCGGCGAAACCAAATATGGCCGGCCGATCCTCGACCGCGCGGTCACGCTCGACATGCCGCTCGGCGAGGCGGTCAAGATCGGCTTCCTTTCGTTCGACAGCGCGATGCGTTCGAACCTCGGCGTGGCGCGGCCGCTCGACATGATGGTCATGCCGCACGATCCTGCCGATCCGATCCTGACGCGCCGGATCGAGCGCGACGATCCCTATTTCAACGAATTGTCGGAAAGCTGGTCGCGGCTGCTGCGCGAAGCCACCAGGGCGATTCCGCAACCTCCGTTCATGATCGCGCCGGCGCCGTAGACTGATTCTGAAGTTCACAGCATCACGTCACGCCCGCGAGGCGGCCCCTTCAGGGAGAAGGGAGGGTGGTTTCACGCAAAGACGCTAAGACGCCAAGGCGCGCGCGTCGTAACCATTCACGATCCGCTCTTCGAGATCGGGCATCATTCTCCTTTGCGTCTTCGTGCCTTTGCGTCTTCGCGTGCAATGAGCGACTCCGTTCACTGCATGGTATTTGTCCTGATTCTGAAGTTCATGGCATCACGTCACGCCCGTGAAGGCGGCAGCATTCCATCTGGCTCGAAATCGCTCTCTAGGCCGCCTCGCCCTCGGGCGACGGCAGCACGCCGATCGAGAATTTCGGGTCGAGCAGCAGCTCGCCCTGCCCTTCCGAACGATAGGCGATCCACCGCAGCCAGTCGCCGCCGCGCCGCGCCGTCTCCAGCTCGACGCGCGTCACCAGCATCGTGATGCGAAGGAACGAACAGCCCTGGAAGCTGCAATTGCGGAAGGCATAGCCGTTGCTCGGTTCGAGCCCGTCGGTGACGACCAGCGCGTCGCACACCGGCGGGCGCTGGTCCGAAATCGAATTGCCGGCCATCAGCACCATGTTGGCAGGCCCGATGATCTCGCAATCGATGAACGTCTTGTTCTCGATCAGCGGCTTTGACGGCAGTGCGAATTCGTTGAGATAGATGCGCTTCTTCTCGAACGTCCGCGCCATCGGATCGATGGTGCCGCCCTGGGCATAGAGCTTGGCGTCATATTTGTTGCGCAGCATCTGATGCTGGGCGGAAATGCCCATGCGCCAGATCGCCGCGGCGAGCGCCGCACCGATGAAGGCCGCCATCACCCAGGAAAAGGGCGCGAAGCCGGCGAACAGCCTGGCAGCATCGACCGCCCACGCAAAGAGGAACGAACAGAAGGCCCAACCGATCAAGAGGGCGATGCCGCCGATATTGGCCCAAAATGCGTTCCAGGTGCGGGTGACCAGGTCCATGAAGCGATCATATCAGCCGCCCGGCAGATTCAGCAAAGAGATATTGGTTAACGGTTTCAGTCGCTTACGATTGGCCGCCGCCGGCAGCCTGGCCGATCGCCTGCAGCACGACGAGCGGATCGATCGGCGCCGCGAATTCGCCCCCCAGCTTGCTGCCCCGCGCCCAGAGCACGAGAGCGTTCACCCGCGGCAGGCCGGGCAGGCATAGCCAAACCCGAACCCCAGGCTCGATCGCGGCACGGGTCTCGGCCATGAAGCCATGGCTCGAAATATTGATCAGCCGCGCATCGACAGCGGTCGTGCCGAGCTTGCGCATCGCCATGTCGGCGGGCGCGCCGACGCGCGGCGCGCGGCGCCGAGGCTCGGCGCCGTCGAGATCGGGAATGAGCTGGGCCTGGATCACCATGTGGGCATGATTCCTTCCGACGCGCCGGGATTGCAGCCTTCCTGTCGCTTCATTCGACGGTCAGCCGAGAATGATTTCGTGGCCGAAATTCAGCCCCAGCCGGCCGTCGCGCACCCAGCGCACGAACGCCTGAATCGAGGAGCAATGTTCGAAGCGGACGACGATCGTCTCGCCGATGCGCGGCACGATGTCGCATTCGATCATGGTTCCGCGCGAGGAGATGTTGATCACCGGAACGATATATTCCTGGCTTCGAAAGACGATCACCGCGCGATCGACGAGATCGGTATGACGTTCCTCGCTGCGCTGATCGAAGCGACGCTGAACGCGCGGAATCAAATCGCCGGCAAGCCTCAGCGCTCTCGTTTGCAATCCCATATGCCCCTCGCGCGCTCGTCCTGCGGCGAGCATGCACTACAAGGCCTTACCGAATTCCTATCGGCCGCCCCCGATGGCGTGCGGCGAAGCGAGCGGGGAATTGCCTAACCTGCCTTGGTCGCGCCGCCGGCGCGGGAACCTGAGCCTGCGCGCGGCCGTTCGTTACTGTACCGTCAGGAGCAGACACGCCAGAAACATGGATATCGAGACAGCCAGGACCAAGGTTTCAGCGCCGGAACTTTGGGGGGGCGCCGAGTGCACCATTGTCCGCGTCGGAGATTCGTTCCGCGACGAGACCGCCGAGACCGGCCATTTGATTCGCCGCTCGGACATCGACCGGATGGCCGAGCTCGGCGTGCGCACCGTGCGCTTTCCGTTGCTGTGGGAGGCCCTCGCCCCGGAACGGCCCGACCGCCTCGACTTCGCCTGGGCGGACGAGCGGATCGCGATGCTGCGCGACCGCGGCATCGGCGTGGTCGGCGGATTGCTCCACCACGGCTCGGGCCCGCGCTACACCAGCCTGCTCGATCCCGATTTCGCCGCGAAGTTCGCCGCATTCGCAGCACGCGTCGCCGATCGCTATCCGTGGATCACCCTTTGGACCCCGATCAACGAGCCGCTCACCACCGCCCGCTTCAGCGGCCTGTACGGCCATTGGTATCCGCACCGGAAGGACGAACGGTCCTTCCTGCGCGCCTTCATGAACGAAGCGCTGGGAACGCTGGCCGCGATGCGCGCGATACGCGCCGTCAATCCGGCCGCGCGGCTGCTGCAGACCGAGGACCTGGGCAAGACCTTCTCGACCGCCCCGCTGCGCTATCAGGCCATTTATGAGAACCAGCGGCGCTGGCTGACCTTCGACCTGCTCGGCGGCAGGATCGATCCGCGCCACCCGTGGCACGAGATCCTGAGACGCAACGGAATAAAGCCCGCGGAGCTGGAGGCGTTCGAGAGCGGCGAAGGCCGTCCCGACATCCTCGGCATCAACCATTATCTGACCAGCGAACGCTTTCTCGACCACCGGCTCGATCTCTATCCGGACCAGCCGGCGGGCGGCAACCGGCGCGATAGCTACGTCGATGCCGAAGCGGTGCGGATCCGCAGGCTCCACCTCAATACCGGAATCGGTCCGCGGCTGCGCGAGGCCTGGCAGCGCTATCGGACCCCGATCGTCGTCTCCGAGGTGCACCATGGCTGCACGCGCGACGAGCAGCTGCGCTGGTTCGCCGAAGTCTGGCAAGCGGCGAAGGACGCGCGGACGGGCGGGATCGACGTTCGGGCAGTCACCTTATGGTCGCTGTTCGGCAGCGTCGACTGGCGCTCGCTGCTGACCAGGAACGAAGGCGTATATGACGTCGGCGCCTTCGACGCGCGCACCGACGCGCCGCGCCCGACGATCATCGCCAAGGCTGCGGCCGCCTATGCGCGGAACGACGTCTTCGATCATCCCGTTCTCGACATTCCGGGCTGGTGGCGACGGCCGATGCGGCTCTATCCCTGGCACGGCAACAGCAAGACGCTCGAAAGCAACGGCCGGCGCCTGCTGATCACCGGCGCAAGCGGCACGCTGGGAAGCGCCTTTGCCCGCATCTGCGAGCATCGCGGCCTTCCCTTCGTTCTCACCAGCCGCGCCGATCTCGACATCAGCGACCGGCGATCGGTCGACCGGGCGCTGGCACGCTATCGGCCGTGGGCGGTGATCAACACCGCGGGCTTCGTCCGCGTCGCCGATGCCGAACGCGAGCAGGAAGCCTGCCTCAAGGCAAATGTGCTTGGCGCGGAGCAGCTCGCCCGCGCCTGCGCCGGCGTCGGCCTGCCGCTGGTGACCTTTTCCTCGGACCTGGTGTTCGACGGATTGCTGGGCCGGCCCTATTGCGAGCAGGACGCGGTCCGCCCCACCGGCGTCTACGGCCTCAGCAAGGCCAAGGCCGAGGAGAATGTGCTCGGCATCGCCGGACAGGCGCTGGTGATCCGCACCAGCGCCTTTTTCGGACCGTGGGACAAATATAATTTCGCGCGGACGATCCTGGACAGCCTCGCTCGCGGCGAGCCGGTCAGGGCAAGCCGCAGCACCGCGGTGTCGCCCACTTACGTCCCCGACCTGTGTCACGCGGCGCTGGACCTGCTGATCGACGGCGAGAGCGGCATCTGGCACCTTGCCAACCAGGGCAAGTTGAGCTGGCACGCATTCGCGCATCGCGTCGCCGAGGGCGCCGGCTACGATCCGTCGTTGATCCTGCCGGTGGAGGGGCCCGCGGCCAACACCGCGCTGACGAGCGCGCGCGGCATCCTGCTGCGCCCGGTCGACCACGCGATCGACGACTTCCTCGATCAGATCGGCGAGCGGGCAACAGGCGATCGCGGCATCGGCATCGCCGCGGAATAGACGAAGCGGAATCGAGCGTCCGTTTGGAAAATCACGGATGGGCATTTCCGCGAAGCATAGTGCAGCCATGGCGACGAGGATCGCGGCCTTTGCTCAGGCCGGCGGAAGGCGGTCGGGCCCGACGGCGCGCCGCCCGAGCGAAAGGCGCCTTCGCTGCCGCCGTTCGATCTCGATTGGAGATCGAACGGCGAAGGAAGCTTAGATCAAAGTCCGGACCTCAGAACTTATATCCTCCGCGGACACCATAGGTTCGGGGCGCCGCTGCATTGCCTTGCTGATAGCCTCCGGGATTCGCGCCGGCGGCCAAATACACGCGGTATTTCTCGTCGGTGATATTCCGCGCCCAGAGTCCCAGGCTGAAATGATCGCCCGGAAAGCGGTAGGTCGCGGATGCATCGAGCAGACCGTAGGGCTTCTGGGACAGAATGTTGTCCGGTCCAGAAAACCAGCGGCTCGTGTACGCGTAATTGGCGTTGAGGTCCAAGCCGCCGTCGCCGATGGGGACCACATAATTGGCGCCGACGTTGAAGGTGGTGTTGGACGTATAGGGCAATTTGTTGCCCTTCGCGCTCGCTATGTGCTTCGCAGTGCCGCCGCCCTGGGCAGCAGGTACCGGTACAAAGAAACCAGCCTCAGGATAGGACGTGAATTCCGAGTGCAGCAAGGTCGCGCCGCCAAACAGCGTAAGATTTTCACCGATCCTTGCAGTGAAGTCTATGTCGACGCCATAAACCTCTGCGGCGGCTCCGTTGTCCAGCGTCGCCGATACCGGAGTGAAGACCGTGACCTGCAGGTTCTTATACTTGTAATAGAAGCCGCCGATGTTGATACGCAGCTTCCGATTCAGCAAGTCCGTCTTCAAACCAGCCTCCCAGGAGTCGAGAACTTCTGGTTCGATGGGATCGCCGCCGGCGGGAATCGCGTTGTAGACGCCGCTCTTGAAGCCGCGGTTATAGGACGCATACGCCATGATATTCGGCGTCAGTTTCTGGTCCAAGGCCGCACGCCAAGTCAGCTTGCGAAAGGTCGTGTGCGCGGGCACGATCGGTATGGGGATGGAAATGCCGCCGAACGCGGGCAAGAGATGGAGAATGGTTGCGCCGGAATTTCCGCGTCTCTCCACCGTGTAGCGCAACCCCCCGGTAAAGTGGGCGCCCTCCCACAGCGGTACCGTAGCCTGGCCGAACGCTGCCCCGCTCTTGGTCGTCACGACGGACTGAAACTCGAGCCGTTCGAGCGGCGACAACGTGGACCCGATGATGTTGAAGCTGGGATATTCTCCCTTCGCGTTCAGATAATAGAGACCGACCACCCATTGAACCTTGGCATTGGCGGCCGATCCCAGCTGCAACTCCTGGGACAGCTGATGCTCTCTCGTCGTCCAATATGCGGCGCTTCGATCCGCTGGAGTGGGCACGCTGCTCCACCCCGCCTTCTGACGCGCGGCTCTGTAAGCGGTTATGCTGGTGAAGCGGACGCTGTCGAAATCGTGATCCCATTGGAGGCTGCCGCCGCCGGTCTTAAACTTGTATCGCGGGTCGTAGAAATTATCGATGTCATAGAAGCCGTGGTTGAACGTGTACGGATCTCCAACCACCGCGAAGGGCGCCAACAAGCCCAGATTCGGATCTCCGACAAAGCTTGGCTGGCCGACAGGATAAGGGGGAACCGGCGGGCTCACCAAGTCAGGGCGCGCAGCGGCTACCGTATCGCCGGGCCCATAGTTAACAGTGGTGCCTTTGAGGACGGAAAAGGTAGAAAAGGTGTCGCCCTTAAGTAACGAATAGTCGCCAATCAGGCGAAACTGGTCACGATCGCCGGGTGTAAACAGCCATTTCGATCGCACGGCATATTGATCGAGCTTGTTGACCTCATGCCCAGTGAAGAAGTTCTTTCCCCATCCCTTCCCCTGCCGGGATACAAAGCCCGCGATATCCGCAGCAAGATCCTCGGTGAGGCCCGCAGTGAGATATCCCTTTGCGGCAATGGTATCGTAATTGCCATAGCTCAAACTGAAGTCGCCGCCCGGCTCGTGCTTTGGATCGCGCGTACGAATATTGATGACGCCGCCCGTGGCATTGCGGCCGAACAAAGTTCCCTGCGGGCCCTTGAGCACCTCGATCTGGTCGATATTGTTGAGCTGCACGAGCGAGCCGCTGACGCTGTAGATGTAGACGTTGTCGACATAGGTCGCGACCGAATTCTCGAGCCCGATGCCAACCGCCGTGGTGCCGATGCCGCGAAGGTGCGCGCCGACGCCGGAGATGGTGCTCTGGATCACGAGCCCCGGCACGACGCTCGCTATGTCCTGGGTGTTGGTAATTCCGACCGAGTCCAGGCGCGCGCCGGTAACCGCCGTGATGGCGATCGGCACGTCCTGCAGCCTCTCCCGTCGCTTGTTGGCTTGGACGATGATTTCTTGGACGCCGCCTTCGTCCGCAGCATTCGCGGCGGGGGCCGGCGGGCTCGTCTGGTCCTGCGCAAGCGCCTGTCCCGCAGCGAAGCAATTCGCCGTCGCCGCCACCATGATCCAGCCAAGCGGCTTCGCAGTCAGACCTTTTCTTGTAATCGCGTTCTTCATTTTTTCCTCCCTAAATATCCATCGTCCACTTGCTTCGTTGCTCATGATCCGATCCCCCCGCCAATGAACGAGCAACCCGCTGGACTGTCAATGGCCTAAACTCAAACGATCATTATTCGCCCGCGACCAAAGAGCAAATTTCGCGGCAGGAAGAACCAACGCCGGAAACGGCTGTCCTTCGAACAGGGCGCGGCAGTTTGCGGTGCGCCCGGGCCGATTCTCTTCGAGCCGCCAAATCTAAAGACATTTGTTGCCCCAGGATCGCTCTACGCCTTCCGCGCGCGGCGCGGTGCCGGCTTTCCCGCCGCCGGCCTGTCGAGAGCACGCAGCGCCGTCTCCGCCTCGACCATATAGTCGCGGGTGATCGGCAGCGCGTTGCGGTCGCGGATATATTGGATCTGATAATTGCCCATGCCGCCATAGCGGAAGGTCACCGTCGCCCCGGCAAGGTAGAATTGCCACATGCGGAAGAATCGCTCGTCGTAGAGCGCGACGATCTCCTCGCGCCGCTCGGTCACGCGGCGATACCATTGCTCGGTCGTATAGCCGTAGTGGAGCCGCAGCGTCTCGACGTCCGACGCGAGCAGCCGCGCCTTCTCGCTTGCCGCGACGACTTCGGAAAGCGCCGGAATATAGCCGCCGGGAAAGATATATTTGTCGGTGAAGGCGTCGGTCGCGCCGGGCCCGCCGTAGCGGCCGAGCGTATGCAGCAGCATCACGCCGTCGACGGTCAGGAGAGCGCGGCACTTGCGGAAGAAGGTCACATAATGCGGCGGCCCGACATGCTCGAACATGCCCACCGACACGATGCGATCGAAACGTCCCTCGACCTTGCGGTAATCGACAAGCGCGAACTTCACCCGGTCGGCGACGCCCGCCTCCTCGGCCCGCCGGCGCGCCACCTTGAGCTGCTCCTCCGACAGAGTGATGCCGAGGACATCGACGTCGGCGACCTTGTGGAGATAGAGCGCCATTCCTCCCCAGCCGCAGCCGATGTCGAGCACCTTCTGCCCCGGCTTGAGATGGAGCTTGGCGGCGATATGCGCCTTCTTGTCGCGCTGCGCCTGGTCGAGGCCGTTCGACCGATCGGTGAAATAGGCGCAGCTATATTGGCGGTCCGCATCGAGGAAGAGGTCGTAGAGACGATCGGAGAGATCGTAATGATGCGCGACGTTGCGCTTCGAGCGCCGTTCCCAGTTGATGTAGCCGAGCGCGCGGGTGATGCGCGCGCCGCCGTCGCCGATCGGGCCCTTGTTGCCCCTCTTTTCCCAGCGCGTGTTGAAACGCACCAGATCGAGCAGATCGAGGATCTCGCCATCCTCGACGATCAGCCGACCGTCCATGAAAGCCTCGCCGGCGCCGAGCCGCGGATGGAGGGCGAGATCGAACCCGACCTTGCGATCGGCCAGCCTGATGGTCACCGGCTTGCGGCGGGGATCGGGCGTTCCATAGCGCCGAACCCTGCCGGCGGCATCGATCACCACCAACTCACCCTGGCGGATGATACGATTCAAGAAGCGGTCCAGCAGACTCATGGCGCGCATCTAGAACAAAGTGGCGCGGCGACACAAACCGGCTGGTTCCGGAAGCGGGACAGCTATTCGGCCGCTTCGATCCAGGTCAGCGCCGGCCGCGTCGGCGCGGCCTTGCCACGCGCCCTGCGGTCGGCGTCGATGCGCCGGAAGGCGGCGAGCGCCTGGCCGACGACCTGGTCCATATTGTAATAGCGATAGGTGGCCAGCCGTCCGACGAAGGTGACATTGGGCGTGACATCGGCAAGCGCCTCATATTTCTTATAGAGGAGCTGATTTTCGGCGCGCGGGATCGGATAGTAAGGATCGCCCTCGGCGCACGGATATTCATAGGTGATGCTGGTCTTCGCGTGGCGCTGGCCGGTCAGATGCTTATATTCGGTGACGCGCGTGTAGGGCAGATCGCGGTCCGGATAATTGACCACCGCGACCGGCTGGAACTGCGCCTGGTCGACCGTCTTATGTTCGAAGCGCAGGCTGCGGTACGGCAGCTTGCCGTAGCGGTAGCCGAAGAATTCGTCGATCGGACCGGTGTAGACGATGTGGTCGGCATCGACCTCGTCCATGACGTCGCGATAGTCGGTGCTCAGCAGCAGGTCGATATTGGGATGATCGAGCATCGCATTGAACATCGCGGTGTAGCCGTCGCGCGGCATGATCTGATGCTTGTCGCCGAAATAGCGATCGTCGGTGTTGGTGCGGGTCGGGACTCGCGCCGTCACCGCCTTGTCCAGCTCGCTCGGATCCAAACCCCATTGCTTGCGCGTATAGCCCTGGAAGAACAGCTCGTAGAGCTCGCGTCCGACCGCCGAAACGACCACGTCTTCGGAGGTGCGGACGACGTCGACGGGCTCAGCGCGCGAGGCGAGGAAGGCGGCTGCGGCCTCATCGTTCCGAAGATTCAAACCGAACAGGCTATTGAGGGTGGTGCGATTGATCGGGATCGGCACCAGCCGGCCGCGCACCGCCGCGAGAACGCGATGCTCGTACGGCCGCCAGCGCGTGAACTGCGCGAGATAGTCGACGATCTCGTCGGAATTGGTGTGGAAGATGTGCGGCCCATATTGGTGGATCAGCACGCCGGCCTCGTCGAGCCGGTCATAGGCGTTGCCCGCCACATGCGGCCTCTTGTCCACCACGAGCACATGCGCGTCATGCTGGCTCGCCAGCCGTTCGGCCAGCACCGCGCCGGCAAAGCCCGCGCCGACGACGAGATAGTCATAGGCCTTCTTTCCGGCGGTGGAAACGAGCCGCGGCCCCGCCTGCGGCACGGCGACCGCGGCGCGGACGAGGCCGGCCATGCGCGCATAGGTCGTGTCCCAGCTCAGATGGGCGAGCTTGGCGTCGACATCCTTGAGCCAGTCGTCGGGACCGCACGCGAGCGCGAGCGCCGCTTCGCAATCGGCGATGAAGGAATTGGCATCCTCGGCGATGAAGACCGCGTCGACATCGCTATAATGGCGGATGACGTCGGTGATCGCGGTCGAGACCACGGGCCGCCCGCCGGCGAGATATTCGGGCGTCTTGGTCGGGCTGATGAAGCGGGTCGAATCGTTGATCGCGAACGGCATCAGCGCAACGTCCCAGCCGCCGAGATAGGCCGGCAGCTCTTCATAGCGCTTGCCGCCCAGATAATGGATGTTGCTTCGCTGCGGCAATTCGGCGGGATCGATCTTCACCACCGGACCGACGACGACGATCGACCATGAGGGATGCGCGTCGGCCAGCGCCGCCAGCAAGGCGAGGTCCATCCGCTCGTCGACCACCCCGTAGAAGCCGAGCCGGGGCCGCGGCAGCGACGCCTGGTCCTTCGGCTGAGCGGCGATCGCGCGGGCGCGTGCGAAATGCGCGCGATCGACACTCGAGGGAAAGGGATGGACATTGTGATGACGGTCGCGCTTGGCCTCGTAAAGGCTGTAGCCGCCGGTGAAGACGACGTCGGCGATCGACAGCAGCTCGCGCTCGAGCGCCATCAATTCACGCGGCGCGAACCGGAAATTGGCGAGCTCGTCCATGCAATCATAGACCGTGCACGCCGTGTCGAGATGCCGCGAGATCGGCAGCATCATCGGCGTGTAATACCAGCGTATGAACGGCCCGGGTTCACCGGCCACGAAGCCGTCGAGCAACGCCTTGAGCGCGATCCGACGCTCTTCCTGATCGAGGCCTTCGGGCAGCGACGGCGTGATCACCGTCACTCCGCTTTCGGCGCAAACGCGGATGCCAAGGGCAGGCTCGCAATCGGGAAGCGCCGCTTCTGGCTCTTCCCAATAGATCACGCGACGATCACGCGCGAAACGACTCATGAGATGCTGGGGGCGTTGAAAGACGAAATTCCACCGCAAGTGTGAAAAGCAAATCAAAGTCTCGTCGCCGGGCGGAAGGATTGCAGATCTCTGGGGCCCCAACGAAGAGGCGGAAGAAAGGTTGATCAACGGAAGCCTCTGAACTTGAAGGAACTTACGTCGATAACGTTGCTTACCGTAACGAGTTCCCGGCGCCTTCCTGCAACCGTGCTGACCCAGGTTAGTCCGGGTCCGAAATCGGCCGGAAAGCGTGCATTTTGCGGTGCAGCATTTCTGCGGCGGCCAAACAGATCGGCTCGCGGTCCCGTCTTCCGCGCTAGCCTCGTTCCGGTTCAGGTTGAACCGGAACGAGGCTAGAAAGTTCTTTGATGGCCGTGATTTCCGAGCCGCCAGATGATTCCATCTGGCTCGAAATCTCTAGGTCTCGAGCGCCCCGCGCAATTCGTCCAGCCACGGCTGGGCGGTTCCGTCGGAGGGCGCGCGCCAGTCGCCGCGCGGGCTGAGACTGCCGCCGGCGGACACCTTCGGAGCGTTGGGGAGCACCGAACGCTTGAACTGGCTGGTCTGGAAAAAGCGGACCAGAAACACCTCCAGCCAGCTGCGGATCGTCGGCAGATCGTAGCTGCGCTTGAGCGGTTCGGGATAGCCGGACGGCCACACCCCCGCAGCGACGTCGTGCCATGCCTGCCAGGCGAGGAAGGCCACCTTCGAAGGCGCCTGACCCGAACGCAGGATGTGGAACAGGAAGAAATCGTGCAGCTCGTAGGGACCGATCCGGTCCTCGGTGCTCTGCAGGCCCTGCTCGTCGGCGGGAACCAGCTCGGGCGAGATCTTGGTCGCCAATATGGCCTCGAGGATCCGGTCGGTCCCGGCATCGAACTGGCCGGATTTGACGCACCAGCGGATCAGATATTGGATCAACGTCTTGGGAACGCCGGCATTGACTCCATAGTGGCTCATCTGGTCGCCGACCCCATAGGTGCACCAGCCGAGCGCGAGTTCGGAAAGATCGCCGGTGCCGATCACGAAGCCGCGGCGCTGGTTGGCGAGGCGGAACAGATAGTCGGTGCGCAATCCCGCCTGCACATTCTCGAAGGTGATGTCATAGACCGGCTCGCCGCTCGCGTACGGATGGCCCATGTCCGACAGCATCTGGCGCGCCGCCGGCTTGATGTCGATCTCCTCGCCGGCTACGCCGAGCGCGTTCATCAGCGCCCAGGCATTGGCCTTGGTCGCTTCGCCGGTGGCAAAGCCGGGCATGGTGAAGCCGAGGATGCTGCTGCGCGGAATCCCGAGCATGTCGCAGGCCTTGGCGGCGACGATCAGCGCATGGCTCGAATCGAGCCCGCCGGAAACGCCGATCACCATATGGTCGCCCGCGGTGGCGCTGAAGCGCTTGGCGAGGCCCTGCACCTGGATGTTGAACGCCTCGTAGCAATCCTGGTCGAGCTGCTCGCCACGATCGGGCACGAAAGAGAAACGCCGCAGCCGTCGCGCGAAGCCGATGTCCTTGCAGGACGGCTTGTGCTCGAAATGGATCCTTCGCATCGTCTTTTCCGGATGGCCGGCCGCGATGGCATTGTCGTTGAAGGTCGGCATCCGCATCCGCTCCAGCCGCAGACGCTGCACATCGACATCCGCGACGGCGAGTTCGGCGGCGCCGTCGAAGCGGCCGGATTGGACGAGCAGCTCGCCGAGCTCGTGGATCGAACTCTGGCCGTCCCAGGCCAGATCGGTGGTGCTCTCGCCCGGCCCGGCGGCGGCATAGACATAGGCCGCGCTGCAACGCACGGACTGCGCGGCGCACAGCAGGTTGCGCTCGTCGGCCTTGCCGATGGTGATATTGGAGGCGGACAGATTGCACAGGATCAGCGCGCCGGCGAGCGCGCCGAACGTCGATGGCGGCTGCGGCGCCCAATAATCCTCGCAAATCTCGACATGGAAGATGAAGTCGGCAAGGTCGGCGGCCGCGAAGATCAGGTCGGTGCCGAATGGCACCCGCTCGCCCGCCACTGCGATCTCGAGCCCCGTCATGCCGACACCCGGCGCGAACCAGCGCTTCTCATAATATTCGCGGTAATTGGGCAGGAAGCTCTTGGGCACGACGCCGAGGATGCGCCCGCGCGCGATCACGACCGCGCTATTGTAGAGCCGGCCGTTACGCCGCAGCGGCGCCCCCACGCACAGGACGCAGCCGAGCGCCGCGGTCGCCTTGACGAAATCGGCAACGCCGTTTTCGACGGCGTCGAGGAAGGCTTCCTGCAGGTGCAGATCGTCGACCGCATAGGAAGAGAGGTTGAGCTCGGGGAAGACGACGAGGTCGCAGCCGCGTTCGCCTGCCTGGCGCGCCAGCGCCGCCGCCGCCTGGACGTTGAAAACCACGTCCCCCGACGAGGCGGCCGGCGTCGCCGCGGCGACCCGCACGAAGCCATGGCGATGGATCGCGCCGAAGGGCGGCTTTGCGGCCATCACAGCATGTCCGAAAGCATTTCGACGGCGACGCGCATGCATGCCGCGCGGGTGGCGCCGCGCCCGACCGGGCCGCAATGCTCTTCCCGGTGCGCCGTACGGCGGCCGGCGCGGGCGCAGGCCTTTTCGAGCCGGCGTCGCGTCGCTTCCTCAACCTCGTTGGGGAGCAGCGGCGAAGGGGTTTCGGTTTCGGCCAAGTAAAGTCCCTATTTCAAACGTCAGCAAGCACGGACGCACGCAATTAGCCTACCGCGCGCGCAGTTCCAAATCCGTGAAGCGGAACCGGCAAGGCTCGTCTGGTGTTCGGTCAAGCAAGGCAGGAGGATTCGATGGCTCAAAGAGGCAAGGGATCGAAGGCCCGGAACCGCGATGGCGGAATCGCCGGCACGGCAGCGATTGCGGCCGGCATCGGAGCGGCGTGCGCGCTTGCGATCGGTGCCTTCCTGCGCCTGCGCGGCGCGAACGACGAAGAGAAATTGCCGGCTGCGGCGCTGAAGCACGGCGGTGCGCCGGGCCCGGTGGGCACGACCGGCAATGTGCGTTCCGCCGGCCGGGGCGGGATGCGCGACCCGCCGGCGGACTGGGACAAGGTCGACGAAGCCGCCGATCAGAGCTACCCGGCAAGCGATCCCCCCAGCCTGGCGCCGCACGTCGACTGATCGGCGCCGGCCGCGCGGCTACCGCTTCCGGCCTTCCGGCGGCGCATCCTCGTCCGCGCCGGCCGCGAGCATCGTCTCGCGCGCCGCCAGCAGCTCGCGCATCGCCAGCGCGGTCGCCGCCCCCCAGACAAGATGCGCGCCGAGCATCAGCGCGTTGCGGCGGCCGGGATGTCGCGTCGCGGGCTTGAGGATGCCCATGCCGGGAAGCCAGCCGAGGTAGCTCGCCATCCACACGCCCCCGCCGGCGAGCGCGCCCGTCACCGGCCCGATACGGGGATCGGCCGCGGCGATCAGCGATCCGGTCGCCGCGCCATAGAGGAAGTGGCCCGCGGTGGCGGCATCGAGCCTGTCGTCGTCCGAGAGCGGAAGGCTGGCATCGGCCGCCGGGGAGTCGACGATCTCGCGCGGCGGCGGATAGCCCTGGCTGCGGGGCAGGCGGCGGCGGAGCCGGCGCATCGCCGCGGCCATCGCCAGCGTACCGGCGAAGCCGGCGATCGCGCCGATCAGGAGCCGGCTCCTCAGTCTCGGATCGGATGCCATTGCCCCGATGAATATCGATGGGCGGGCGGCTTAGCCAGGCAACGCCCTTGCAGCCCAGAGCAGGATGCGATTAAGTTGAATCGCATCCTGCTCTAGAAATAGTTGTTGTCGCAGGATTTCTTGCGAAAATTGATCAGGTGCTCAGTGCCCCGCACTGAGCAGCCATGTTCCGGAGGAACATGGCGACCTGTCAATGGTGCCCACTTTTTCGCATCCTGCTTTAAGCCACCACGGGTTCGAGAATCCGAATGGTCCCGGCGGCGGCATCGATCTCTGCCCGCACCCCCTCCGGCATGCTGAGCTGATTGGCGACATGCCCGATATTGGCGCCATGAAAGGCGGGCACGCCGAGCGGCGCCAGATGCTGGTGAAGCAGCTGCGGAATGGTGAAGCCGCTGTAATCGGCAATTCCCGTCGTGCAGCGCGTGCATTGGCCGAACGCTATGCCGGCGACCTTGCCCAGCAGGCCGGCGAGCCCGAGCTGGGTCATCATCCGGTCGATGCGATATTCCGCTTCGCCGGTATCTTCGAGAAACAGGATCGCGTCCTTGAAATCGGGAAGCCAGGGTGTCCCCACGAGCGAGGCCAGGACGGAGAGGTTGCCGCCGACCAGCCGGCCGGCGGCCTTGCCCGGCCGGATCGTGGTGGTGCGCCAACGCTCCGCGGCGAGCGGATCGAGGCCGTTCGGGTCCGGATTGCCGAACAGCGGCGTTTCGGCCGCAAAGGCGAGGCGCCAGAAGCTGTTCCAGCTGATCTCTTCCCAGCTGTTCGACGCGTTGGGACCGTGGATGGTCGGAAAGCCCGCGCGCGCGGCGAAGGCAAGGTGCAGCGCGGTGACGTCGCTGGAGCCGATCAGCAGCTTGGGGTTGGCGCGGATCACGGTCCAATCGAGATAGGGCAGGATTCGCGCCGATCCCCAGCCGCCCTGCGCGGCGAAGACCGCGCGCACCGCCGGGTCGGCGTACATGGCGTTGATATCCTCCGCACGCTGCCGATCGGTGCCGGCGAGATAGCCGTAGCGTGCCGTCACATAGCGGCCGGCCTTGGCCACCAGACCCATAGCGGCAATATTGGCCTTGATCTCTTCCACTTGGGCGGAATCGTCGCTGAACATCGCGGGCGCGATCAATCCGACGGTGTCGCCGGGGCGCAGGCGCGGGGGCTTGCGGGGCGCCTGCGGCGTGGCCGGGCCTGACGGGAGACCGAATGCGGCAAGCGCGGCCATCGCCGCCATGGCGGAACGCCGGTCGAGCATCGGGGAAGCATAGAGTGATTTCGAGCCAGATGGAATCATCTGGCGGCTCGGAAATCACGGCCATCAAAGAACTTTCTAGCCTCGTTCCGGTTCAACCTGAACCGGAACGAGGCTAGCAGGCTTGGACGGAAGCCAGAAAGCAAAGCGCCTGGCTGCCGGCGCTCCCTCAGGCCTTTCGGCGCAGCTGCCCCATGAAATCCCGCTTGCCGACGTTAACACCCTTCCAGCGCAGGATGTCGTACGCCGTGGCGGCGTGGAAGTAGAAATTCGGCTGCGAAAAGGAGAGGAGAAAATCTTCCGCCGTGAAATTCACGACAAAGTCGCCCGCCTCGAAGCGCATGTCGCGCCCGATGAAGCCTTCCATCTCGGCCGGCTCGATCGCTCGAAGGGCCGTCAATGTCGCCGCGATGCGCTCCTTCAGCGCAGCGAAGGTTTCGGGCGGCGGCGTCCGATCGGGGGAGAATGTGCCCTTCCGAACGCCTTCGATGGCGCCGAGCGAATGTATGGCGGTGGATTTCACCTGAAAGGCAAAGGGCAGCATGTCATCGGCCAGCCGGGCCTGAATGATATCGCTTTGGCCGATGCCCGCCTCGTCGCAAAAGGCCTCTGCCTTGTCGAGGAAAGCGGAGACGGCTTCGAGGATCTGACAATAAGACGGGACGGTGGCGGCGTAGAGCGAGATGGTCATGGCATTCCCCTGCGAGGCAAGATCGCGCGCCGTCTATCACGGGCGTCCGGGATTGCGTAGCCCCGGGTGGCCGTCTCGTCGCGCGGACGGAAATGCTCGACGGCCGGCGCTATAACCCGGCAGGACTTTGAATTGCGGTTTCTATCGACCTGCCGATCCAGATCCAAAAATGGTGCTGCCGGTGAGGATTGAACTCACGACCTCAGCCTTACCAAGGATGCGCTCTACCACTGAGCTACGGCAGCAATCGCCGGACGGTCGCGGCGGATGCGGGGCTATGGGCAATGGGCCGCGCGCTTGTCAAGGCGAGTTGCCGCGCAGCGGTGCCGCTCCTAATCAGGCGCGATGGGCAAAACCGACGAAGAGCGCGACAAGAGGCTTGCCGAGGCGCTGCGCGAAAATCTGCGGCGCCGCAAGGCGCAGGCGCGCGGCGCCCGCGACAAGGATCGCAAAAACGGAGAGTAGAGGGCCGGCCCTAAGCCTGGATCGCGCAGCTCAATCATGCACCATGTCACGCTGCCTTTCGCGAGCGGCCGCGACGGCGGGCCGATGCGCCCGGCAGCAACGCCGCGGCCAGGACCATGGCAAGCCTGAGCCAGCGCAGCGTCACCGGTCGCCGAGCGGGGCGCAGACGGCATCGAGCCACGCGCGCGCCGCGCCGTCCAGCGACGGCCCGACCACTTCGATCACGCGGCGGTGATAGCAATCGATCCATTCGCGTTCGGCAGCGGTGAGCATTCCCACATCGATCGCATTGCGGTCGATCGGCGCGAAGGTGAGCGTCTCGAAGCCGAACATGGGCTTTTCCGCGCCCGCGACCTCGCGCCCGGCGACCAGCACGAGATTTTCGATGCGGATGCCATATTCGCCGTTCTTGTAATAGCCGGGCTCGTTGGAAAGGATCATGCCGGCGCGAAGCGGCTCGTCGCCGACGCTGGAGCTGGCGATCCGCTGCGGCCCTTCGTGCACCGAAAGATAGGCGCCGACGCCGTGGCCGGTGCCGTGGGCGTAGTCGAGGCCTGCCTGCCAAAGAAACTGCCGGGCGAGCACGTCGAGCTGGCCGCCGCGCGTCCCTTCGGGGAAAAGCGCCGACGCGAGCGCCACATGGCCCTTGAGCACGCGCGTGAAACGATCGCGCATCTCGGCGGTGGGCGTGCCGATCGCGACCGTGCGCGTGATGTCGGTGGTCCCGCCGACATATTGCCCACCCGAATCGACGAGATAGAGCGTGCCGGGCTCGATCCGCCGGTTGGTCTCCGCGCTGGCCTTGTAATGGACGATTGCGCCATTGGGCCCGGCGCCCGAAATGGTGTCGAAGCTGAGATCGCGCAGATCGCCGCTTTGGCGCCGGAACGCCTCGAGCCGGGCGGCGGCGGCGAGCTCGTCGACCTCGCCCTTGGGCGCTTCGACCGACAGCCAATGAAGGAAGCGCGAGACCGCGGCGCCGTCGCGCGCCTGCGCCGCACGGTGGCCCGCCAGCTCGGCCTCGTTCTTGATCGCCTTGGGCAGCACCGCGGGATCGCGCTTCTCGACGATCCGCGCGCCCGCACCTTCCAGCGCTTCGAAAATCGCCGCCACCGCCCGCTCGGGATCGGCCGCGACCGTCTTGCCGCCGAGCGTGGCCAGATGCGGCTCGAACCGATCGCGCTCGTGCAGCCGGACGCCGTTGCCGAGGTGCCGGCGGACCTCGTCGCTCAGCTTCTCGCCGGCGACGAACAGGTCGGCGGTCGCATCGTCGTGCACCAGCGCATAGGCCAAGGCGACCGGCGTGTGATCGACGTCCTGCCCGCGCACGTTGAACGTCCAGGCGATCGAATCGAGCGCCGACAGCACCACGCAATCCGCTTTCTGTTCCTTGAGCCACTCGGCCATCTCCTGGCGCTTGGCGGCGGAGGATTTTCCGGTCAGCGATTCGGGCTGGACGACGAGCCGCGCCTTGGACGGCGCGGGCCTGTCGTCCCACACCGCGTCGACCGGATTGCGCGCCACGGGCACCAGCTCGGCGCCCTTTTCCGCCAGCGCCGCGCGCGCCTTTGCCGCCCAGTCCCTGGAGTGCAGCCACGGATCATAACCGATCCGCGCGCCGCCCTGCGCATGCGCCTTCAGCCAGTCGGCGATGCTGGTCTCGGGCACCGACTGGTAGCTCCAGTGGCGGCCGTCGACCTGCGCGCGCACCTGCAACGTATAGCGTCCGTCGGTGAAGATCGCCGCTTCCTCGGGCAGCACCACCGCCGATCCGGCCGATCCCTTGAAGCCGGTCAGCCAGGCCAGGCGCTGGGCGTAGCTGCCGACATATTCGCTCATATGCTCGTCGGTCAGCGGCACGACGAACCCGTCGAGACGGTCGCGCTTCAGCTGTTCGCGCAGCGCGGCAAGACGGGCTTCATAGGTCGACATGGCAAAATCCTCGGCGCCGGCTATGAGACGGCTTGAACCGAGCAGATAGACCACCAAATCCCGCATCGAAAGAGAGCATGACGTCGCTTCCCCCCGCCCCGCGCGCCAAGCGGCGCATCCACCGCATCGCGCGCCACGGCCATATCCTCGAGGATCCCTATCATTGGCTGCGCGATCCGGCCTATCCGGAGCTCCGCGATCCGGAGGTGCTCGCCTATCTCGAAGCCGAGAATGCCTATTTCGAGGCGGCGATGGCGCCGCACCAGGGCCTGATCGACGACCTGTTCGCGGAGATGAAGGGGCGGATCAAGCAGGACGATTCGTCGGTTCCGGCGCGGGACGGCGATTTCCTCTATTGGTGGGCCTATCAGCCGGGCGCGCAATATCCGCGCTGGCTGCGCCGGCCGATCGCCGGCGGCGACGCGCAATTGATCTTCGACGAGGCGGCCGAAGCCGAAGGCAAGGAATATTTCCTTCTCGACGCGCTCAAGGTGAGCCCCGATGCGCGGCTGATCGCGACCATGGTCGACGACACCGGTTCGGAGCGGTTCACGCTGCGCATCCGCGATCTCGCCACCGGCAAGGACGAAGAGACGATAACCGATGTCGGCATCGGCGCGCCGGTGTGGAGCGCCGACGGCAGCGCCATCCTGTTCTGCGAGGTCGACGACAAGTGGCGAAGCTATCGCGCGCGGATGCACCGGCTCGGCACGCCCGTCGCCAGCGACATCACCATCTACGAGGAACAGGATCCCGGCTTCACCGTCGGCCTGTCGCGCTCGCAGGACCGCAGCCTGATCTTCATTTCCAGCAGCACCATCGCGACCAGCGAGGTGCGGTTCGTTTCCGCCGCGGCGCCCGAGGCGGCGCCGACCCTGATCCGCGCCCGCGAGACCGACCTTCGCTACGAGGTCGACGCGGGCCACGGCCGGCTGTGGATCCTCACCAACGATGCGCATATCAACTTCCGGATCGCCGAGGCCGACCCCGCGGCGCCGGCGCAATGGAAGACGGTGATCGCCGGAAGCGAGCGCGTCTATCTGCGCGGCCTGACGGCGTTTCGCGACCATCTTGCCGTCACCCAGCGCGTCGACGGGCTCGATCAGCTGCTGCTGCGCGGTTACGACGGCGCCGAGCGGCGCATTCCCTTCCCCGAAGCCGCCTATACCGCCTGGTTCGGCAACAATCCCGAATATGCGCCTGCGGCCTATCGGCTCGGCTATTCCTCGATGGTGACGCCGTCGACCGTCTATGATTATCACCCGGCCGAAGATCGCCTCGAGGTCCGCAAGGTCGCCGAAATCCCCTCCGGCTACGATGCCTCGCGCTACACCAGCGAACGGCTGATGGTGCCCGCACGCGACGGCAAGAAAGTGCCGGTTTCGATCGTCTATCGCCGCGATTTCGCCAAGGACGGCACCGGCAAATTGCTCCTCTACGGCTACGGCGCCTACGGCCATGCCATCATGCCGCAATTTTCGGCGCTCCGGCTCAGCCTGCTCGACCGCGGCTTCGCCTTCGCGATCGCCCATATCCGCGGCGGCGACGAGCTCGGCTTCGGCTGGTACCTCGACGGCCGGCTCGACCGGCGCACCAACAGCTTCAACGATTTCGTCGACTGCGCGCGCGGGCTGATCGCTGCCGGCTTCACCCGCGCCGGCAATATCGCGATCCGCGGCGGCTCGGCGGGCGGCGAGCTGGTCGGCGCGGTCGCCAACAGCGATCCCGACCTGTGGGGCGCGGTGGTTGCCGACGTGCCCTTCGTCGACGTGCTCAACACCATGCTGGACGGCAGCCTGCCGCTGACGCCGCTCGAATGGCCCGAATGGGGCAATCCCGTCGCCGACAAGGCCGCGTTCGAGACTATCCTGAGCTACAGTCCGTATGAAAACGTGCGCCGGCAGGCCTATCCCGCCATGCTGATCACCGGCGGACTGGCCGATCCGCGCGTCACCTATTGGGAGCCGGCGAAATGGGCCGCGCGGCTTCGCGCCGAAAAGCGCGACGACCATCTGCTGCTGCTCAAGATCAACATGGGCGCGGGCCACGGCGGCAAATCGGGCCGGTGGGATTCGATCCGCGAGGAAGCCGAAGCCTATGCCTTCCTGGTCACGCAGATGGGCGGCGCGTGACCGGCTCCGGCCGCTCGGCCTTCCGTACGATCTCCACGATACGCCTGATCGCGCGGCCGCTGGTGGCGAAGCCCATGTGGCTGCAGTCGAGCTCCACGCGCGCGTCGCTTTGCGCTTCGCTGCCGCGCGCCGAAGCGGGGGCTATCATGCCGTCGCGCCGCGACCACAAGGCGATCGTGGGCACCGGCGGCTTGGCGCCGATATCGACCTCGAGCGGCGGACGGTCGACCGGATGGCCGGTGACGCGCTCGTAGAGGCGCCACGCATTGTTGGCGCGCGGATCGCCCGAAAAGGGCGTGCCCATGGTGAAGACCCGCGCCACGAGATCGGGCCGCAGCTTGGCGACCTCGCGCGCGAAGATGCCGCCCAGGCTCCAGCCGATCAGGATCGCCGGGCGGCCGGCGGCAAAGCGCTCGATCTCGCGGACGATGTCCTGGAGGATGCGGTCGTGCGCGCCGCGGTTCATGCCCATGCCCCAGCCGGTCACCCGGTAGCCCGCCCGCGCCAAAGCGCGCTGCAGGCCGAGCGTCGAGCGATCGGAAGCGAAGAAACCGGGAATGATCATCACCGGCGGACCATGCGCCGGGCCGCGCTCGCCGAGCCGGCCGAAGGCCCGCCAGAAGCGGCCGGCGATCGAGGCCGCCTCCCAGAGGAACAAGTGGCGCGGCGGCGGCCGGTCGTCCGCTCCGGCCAGCACGCTAAAGATACTCGCCACCCATCAGCCCCTGCAGCGCGCGCGGCAGCCTGACCCGGCCGTCGGCGGTCTGGTGGTTCTCGAGCAGCGGAACCAGGATGCGCGGGCTGGCCAGCGCGGTGTTGTTGAGCGTGTGGACGAAGCGCACCTTGCGGTCGCCGTCGCGCCAACGCAGATTGGCGCGGCGGGCCTGCCAGTCGTGCAGCGTCGAACAGCTGTGCGTCTCGCGATATTTGCCGAGGCTCGGGACCCAGCTTTCGATGTCGTTCATCCGATATTTGCCGAGGCCCATGTCGCCGGTCGACGCCTCGATCACCTGATAGGGGATTTCGAGATCCTTCAACAGGCCCTCGGCATTGGCGAGCAGCCGCGCATGCCATCCCGCCGATTCCTCGGCATCGTCGGCGCAGATCACATATTGTTCGAGCTTGTAGAATTGATGCACCCGAAGCAGGCCGCGCACGTCGCGTCCGGCGCTGCCGGCCTCGCGCCGGAAGCAGGGCGAATAGCCGGCGTAGAGGATCGGCAGCTGGCCGGCCTCCAATATCTCGCCGCTGTGCAGGCTGGTGAGCGCGATCTCGCCGGTGCCGGCGAGGTACAGCTCGTCCTTGGGAATGTGATAGGCATCCTCCTCATGCGCCGGGAAATGCCCCGTCGCGACGAAGGCTTCGGGACGTGCCAATGCCGGCACCGTCATCAGGCTGAAGCCCTGATCGGACAGCTTGCGCTGCGCCCAGAACATCAATGCCTGTTCGAGCAGGGCGAGCCGCCCCTTGAGGCAATAGGTCCGCGACCCCGATACCTGGGTGATGCGGGCAAGATCGGCCCAGTCGTTGCGCTCGATCAGCGCGACGTGATCCCTGGGCTCGAAATCGAAAGCCGGAATCGCGCCTTCCTGGCGGACGACGACATTGAAGCTTTCATCGGGACCGACCGGGGCGCCTTCCCATGGTATCCCGGGGAGAGAAAGCAGCATCGCGTCGAGCGCGCCGCTCTTCTGCGCCAGCGTCGCCTCGATCCCCGACGCCCGCGCGCCCATCTCCTTGGCCTTCGCCCCGAGCGCGGGCCGTTCGGCAGGGTCGGCATCCTTGAAGCTGGCACTGATCGCGTTGCGCTGGCGCCGAAGCTCGTCGACTTCGCTCTTCATCGCCCGCACCTCGCCGTCGAGCGCAAGCAGCGCATCGAGGTCGAGCGTCCCGTTCTTGTCGGCGATCGCCTTCTCGACGATCGCACGATTGTCGCGAATGAAGCTGAGGCTGAGCACGAACATACCCTCGCTGGAAATGGAGCGACGGGGGCTTAGCCCAGCGGCTTTCGCAGCGCCATCACTCCTTGGCCGGATCCGGCGGATTATGCTTTTCGACGAACGCGACGGCGGCCTTCAGCATCGCCAGCCGCGTGGCGCTCCCGGAAAGCCAGTGATCCTCGCCGGCCAGGGTCACGAACTCGACGGGCTTGCCGGCGCGGCGGAGCGCAGCCGCCATGTCGTTGCTTTGATCGTAGAGAACCACGGTGTCGTTCTTGCCGTGAATCAGCAGGATCGGCGCATCGGCCTTGTCGGCAAAATTGACCGGGGAGACGGCTGCAAGGCTGCGGCCGGAGCCGACCAGCTCCTTCAGCGCGCGAATGAGCATGGGATCGGACCCGCTTTCGCCGACGTCGGTGCGATACATTTTCGCTACGTCGCTCACGCCGGCGACCGAAACCGCGCAGCGGTAGAGTCCTTGCTGGAGCGTGACCCCCGCCAGCGCCGCATAGCCGCCATAGCTGCCACCCATGATGCAGGCGCGCTTGGGATCGACCGTGCCCTGCCGCGCCAGCGCGGCCAGGCCGTCGGAGATGTCGGTCTGCATCTTGCGGCCCCATTCGCCGTGCCCTGCCTTCTCGAACGCCGCGCCGAAGCCGCTCGAGCCGCGGAAATTGGGCTGGAACACCGCATAGCCGCGCGATGCGAAGGCCTGCGCCCAATAGTCGAAGCTTGGATAGTCGCGGCTGGTCGGTCCGCCGTGGGGAAGCACGACGACCGGAAGCGCCTTGGCCTCGAGGCCCGGAGGCAGCGTCAAGACGCCGGTCAGATCCATCCCGTCGCCGGCCTTGTAGCGCAGCACGCTGACCGGACCGACGTCGGCCGGAGCAATCGGGTAGGAAGAGCCGAGGATATCGGCCTTTCCGGTCTTGATGTCGACGATCCACCAGGTGCCGGCATCGCCGGAGCCGTCGGTGTATATGATCAAGCGGTCGAAAGCCTCGTTGCTGTCGATCAGCTGGACATTCAGGTTGGGGAAGGCCTTGCGGGTGGCGCGGATGATTTTTTCGCGCCGCGCATCGAAGAAATGGGCAATCGGGGACTCGCTTTCTTCGAGATAGCCGATCAACAGCCGGCTTCGGTCATCGGTGTAGAAACCGCCGATTTCTTCATCGGCGAGGATCTCGACCGGCTGCCCCCCGGCCAGCGCCAATTCCATTCGACGGTACCCGCCAGTGGCTTCGTCCTCGACCGAATAGAGGATCGTTCCCGGCGTCCGGCCGAGGCTGACCAGGCTGACATTTCCGAGCCGGTTACGGCCGGAGGCGATGACGTCGCGTCCGGCATTGCGGATGGTCCAATCGCCGCTTCTGGAATAAATATCCAGCGTGGCCACGGCCGCGCCGTCCGGACCCAGCAGCCAGTCGCGATCCCCACCCTCGTCCTCGAGGCGCCTGGCAATCCGGGTCGGCTTCCTGCTCTCCAGATCCACTTCGTAGAGTTCGGCTGCGGTGCTCCCGAGACGGGGTTCCTCTTTCCCCCCTCCGGCCAGCGTTATGCCGCCGAAATAGCCGTACCAGCGCCCATCCCGCTCGAGTGCGCCGTAGAAGCCGCGCGTGCCGCCGGTGACGGCACGATATTTGTCGAAGACGGTCCAGGGCTTGCCGCCATCGACGGGCACCACCAACGTCGTGCTCAGCTCGGTCTTCTCGGCGAGGAAGCCGGGGCCCAGACTGACCGTCTGGCTGATCCGCACGAGCACGCGGTCGTTGCCGCCCCAGCTCAGGCCGCGGACCTTGGCGTCGCCGACCGGCAAAGCGGCAAGCGGATTGCGGTCCTTGTCGATGACGATCAGGCCCCTGCGTTCGTGGACCACGCCGATCATGGCGATCCGCTCGCCCGAGGGGGAGATGGCTGCGTCTTCGAAACCGGGCAGCTGGCCGTACGCCTCGATCGGCGGCGCCGCCACGGCAGGGGCGATCGGAGCCAGCCCCGCGAATATCACAAGACATGCGGCCGCCAGCCGCCGCGCCACGCCGAATCCCATCTTTGCCCCCGTTTTCCCCTCGTTGACCAGATTAGCGCGGGCTAACCCATACGCAAGGCGGCATTTTTCAAGCGAATGCGCGCCACCGGTCAATGATGGTTAACGGGCGGTTATGCATGTGAATTGCGCATTGCTTCACGGCTTCTGCGGCACAGCTGTCCGCTCAGGAGATCGTGAAGCCATGCGCAAGCCGGGGATGACCGCGACCGAGAGACGTGTGGCCAAGCGCGTGAATCTCGATATCCAGACGCGCCTGCGTCACAGCGGACTGCAGCATGGCGAGATGACGATCCACGACCTGTCGTTCACCGGCTTCAAGGGCAGGACCGACGTCAAGCTGAAGCGCGGCGACCTGATCTCGGTGGCGCTTCCCAACATCGGCCTTGTGCGCGCGACCGTGAAATGGAGCGATGACGAGGGATTCGCCGGCGAGTTCCAGCGTCCGGTCGATATCCGCAGCTGCTTTCGCGGCAAGGCGGCCTGACCCGGCGCGTTACGCTGGAGGCGGATTGCGCTCCGGCCCATAGCGTGACCAGCCTTGATCGAATCAGATCAGGCTAGCCTCGTTCCGGTTCAGGTTGAACCGGGACGGCTTCGCTCGGCAAGCGCCAGACTCGCCGGATCGTCGACGTCGAGCCAAGCCGCGCCGCCGATCTCCATCGTGCGGGCGCGGCCGCGATCGGCGAGCAGCTGGACGCCTTCCGAGAGGCTGCCGCCGCTGCCGCGCCGCACGCTTTCGACGATCGCATCGCGCAATGCGGGGGTGGCGAGGAATATACCGGTGTCGACCGCGTCATAGGCGGTCAGCGCCTTGCCGATCGCAACGATACGCCCATCGTCCCCGACCGCCACCTTGGTGGCATCGTCGAGATCGAGGCGTGGATCGGCGATGTTGCGATCGATCGCCAGACGAACGCCATAGTCACCGCTGCCGAGGCGGATGAGGTCGCGCGCGATTTGGGGATCGAACAGATGGTCGGCCATCAGCAGCAGATAATCGCCCTCGATCTGCTCGGCGCCGGTGACGACGGTGAAGCCGTTCGGGCGGCTCCAGTCCGAAGTCCGGACCCAGCGCAGCGGCGCCTCGATCCGCCCGCCGAGATCGGCCAGGAAGGCTTCGAGCCGGTCGGCCTCATGGCCCGTGGCCACGACCAGCTCGGTCGCGCCCGCCGCAACCGCTGCGCGCGCCACATGTTCGATCAGCGGCCGGCCGCCGACCAGGGTCAGCGGCTTGCAGGACGAATGCGATCGCAACCGGCTGCCGAAACCCGCCGCGATGATGAGGCATTTCATTCCGCCGCCCGCGCGGCTCCGATGATGAACGCGTCGGTCATCCGGCTGGCCAGATCGTCGTCATATTGTTCGGGCGGATGCTTGCAGAAAAAGGCGCTCGGGCCGATCAGCGCACCGCCGATGCCGCGGTCGAGCGCCACCTTGCAGCAACGGATGGCGTCGATCACGACCGCGGCCGAATTGGGACTGTCCTCGACCGACAGGCGAAGCTCCAGGTTCATCGGCACATTGCCGAACAGGCTTCCTTCCATGCGCAGGAAGCACAATTTATTGTCGTTGAGCCAAGGGATGTAGTCGCTCGGTCCGATGTGGATATTCTCGGAGGCGAGCCGCTCGGACAGCGTCGACTGGACGGCCTCGGTCTTCGATTCCTTCTTGGACGCAAGCCGCGACCGATCGAGCATGTTGAGGAAATCGGTATTGCCGCCGGTGTTGAGCTGGTAGGTGCGGTTGACGGTCACGCCGCGCTGGCGGAACAGCGACGTCAGCACGCGGTGGACGATGGTCGCGCCCAGCTGCGCCTTGATGTCGTCGCCGACGATCGGCAGGTTCCTCTCGGCGAAGCGTTTCTCCCAGGCCGGATCGCTGGCGATGAACACGGGCATGCAATTGACCACCGCGACGCGCGCCGCCAAGGCGCATTCCATATAGAAGCGGGTCGCTTCCTCGGAGCCGACGGGCAGGAAATTGACCAGCACCTGCGCCCCGGATTCATGGAGCGCGGCAACGACCTCGTCCCGGTCCGGCTCGGGATCGTCGGATCTGACGAAACCGCGCTCCGGCGGCACGTCGTCCATATGACCGGCCATTCCGTCGAGCACCCGGCCCATCCGCACCGCCGCCCCGATGGCGGGTATGTCGGGCTGGAAAACGGCCGTGCAATTGGGCGGCGCGAAAACCGCCTCCGCGAGATCCTTGCCGACCTTTCGCGCATCGACGTCGAACGCCAGCACGAAGTCCAGATCCGACGGCCGATAGCCGCCGATCTCCTCGTGAATGAGGCCTGCCTCGCTCACGTTGCGGGCGTAATAATATCTCCCCTGGATCAGTGAGCTTGCGCAATTGCCGACACCGACCACGGCCACTTTTATTCTGTTCATTGCCGCTCGCTCTATCAGAAGAGCCGAAAGAGCAACAATGATTTGCGTGAAAGCGGAAGACGCTTTCCGTAGGCGCGGATGTGACGCAAGGAAGGCGCGAGGGAGCGGCGAGGCAACAGGGTGAGCGTGACATGCCATTGACCGGTGCGGCCACCGATTCGAATCGCGACGCGACCATGTCGGCGCTCCGCCCGGCCGAACTCGAGGACGGTCTCAATCGTCTGATCTTTCATCCGCTCGCCCGGCGGCTCGCGCTTCGCCTCGCGCCGAGCAGGATTTCGCCCAATGCCGTCTCGATCGCCGGCGGGTTCACGGTGGTTGCCGCAGGCGGCCTCTATGTCGGCCTCGCCTGGCCGCTGTCGGCGATCGCCGGCTTCGCGGTCCACGCCCTTTGGCACGTGGTGGACGGTGCCGATGGCGATCTCGCCCGTCTCACCGGCAAGGCATCACCCATGGGAGAGCTGGTCGACGGCCTGTGCGACTATGTCGGCCACTTCATTCTCTATGTCCTCCTGACCCTCATGCTCGCCGGACAGATCGGCGGCTCGGCGTGGCTGATCGCGAGCCTGGCGGGGGCCTCGCGGATCGCCCAGGCCAATCATGCGGAAAGCGAGCGCCGGACCTATCTATGGTGGGCCTATGGGCGGCCGTGGCTCAGGCAGGCGGACAAACCCGGCGGCGTGTTCGCGAATCGCCCCTGGGCGGCCGTGCTGCTCGGATGGCCGGCGCGGCTCTATCTGATCCTCGCCGGTGCGATGACGCCGAACACGGACCTGATCGATGCGAAGATCGCAGCGGCCGCCTATGACCCCGCCGGCACCGAAAAGATACGGCTGCTCGTACGGCGGACCGCTGCGCCTTCGATCCTGCTTCAAAAGTCCCTCGGCGCCAACCCGCGCACCCTGTTGCTCGGCGCGAGCATGGCGCTGGGAACGCCGCTCCCTTTCTTCGTTGCCGAATGCCTGCTCCTCAACCTGCTGCTGGCGGTATCGCTTTCCTACCATCGGACATGGATCCGGGCGCTTGCCGCGAGCCTGGACGCCGACCGCTAAAGCGCGCCGCCACCCCGAGCGGCACGCTCGATGACCGGGCGCCAATCCGGTTCGACCGGCAGGCCGAAGGTTTCGGCCAGCACCTGTTCGAGCTGATCGGGATCGAGCCGGCGGCGCGCGATCGCGCCGTCGGCCATGCGCACGGTGAGCCGATTGTCCGACAGCGTATAGCGAGCGCCTGCGTCGACGCGCGACACCATCAGATCGTGCCGGAATGGCGACGAGGGATGGGCGGACACGAACCAATTGCCCAGCTGATAATCGACGTCGAGCATCGGTTCGAGCGACAGGCTATAGAGCGACGTCCAATCGCCAGTCCTGGCTTCGACGAGAAGCTCGTCGGCCAAGGGGGCAATCCGGAACTGCTCGTGACCGGTCGGTTGCGGCCCCTTCGCCGCGAGGCGCAACGGCGCGGTGGCGACACAGCCGCCGAAGCCGACATCGGCGAGCCAGTCGTCGTCGCCGATCATAACCCGCAGCGCCATGTGCGTGCGGGGACGCGGCGGAGCATCGGAGGGGGCGTTCCAAAGCACGCGTGCAGCAAGCCCCGTCACCTCGAAGCCGATCGCGGAAAGCACGCGCTTGAACAGACCGTTCTGTTCGTAGCAATAGCCGCCGCGGCGACGGTCGATCAGCTTGGCGTCGACGGCCGCGGGGTCGAGATCCACGCCGCGATCGAGCAGGACGTCGATATTCTCGAAGGCAATCGCCGCCGGATGCAAGGCATGCAGCGCGCGGAGCGTCTCGATCGTCGGCGCGCGCGGGCCGGAATAGCCGACGCGCGCACAATAAGCATCGAGATCGACCGTCGAACCGTCCATCCTCGGCCCTCCCACTACGGCGTGATCCGTTTTCGATCGATGCAGATCAGGCCCAAAGGCGATGCCGCCAGACCGAAGCGGCCCGCGCGTTCAAACGCTGACGGTGTAGACGTCGGTCATGTCGACTGACGCGGCATAGGCCTTGACCGGCATGTTCTGCGAAAGCTCGAGCAGCTTCTGATCATATTGATCGCGCGGAAAGATGCGCGTCGCGACCCGGAACATGTCGACGAAATGGCGGGTGTTCCAACTGTTGTTGCCGTGCACGACATAGCAATAGAGTCCCGGCGCCTTGCTGGTTACGATCCTGTGGTTGTTGGCAAGCTCGACGATGGCATGGGTATCCTCGGCCAGCGCCTTTTCGGGATAAGGAGGAAGAACATCCTTGCGCACCAGCATCGAGCCTTCCCAGACCCGGTGCGACGACACGCCGAGCAGCCGGCGCTTGGGCCACCAGAGCAGCCAGCGCGACAGGAAGTGGCCGGCCTGGCCGCTGTTGACCAGCTGGCGATATTGGAAGCCCAACCGCCTGGGATGATAGAGGTCGTCGTCGTCCCACTGGCACAGCAGATCGCCCGCCGCATGTTCGACGCTGACGTTGCGAAGCGCGCCCAGGACGGCCTTGCCGGTGTGGATATAGCGGATCGACGGATCCTTGAGCTGAGCGATGAAGCGCTCGACCTCGTTGCCCGGCCGGTCGCACACCACCACCAGCTCCCGATTGGGATAGGTCTGGCGCCGATAGCATTGGATCGCGAAACGCGCCGGAAACAGCTCGCCTTTGGTCACCATCAGACAGCTGATCTTGGGCAGATTGTGCGCCTGCTGTTGGGCCGTCGTGGCCAAGTCGATGCTCCTCATGCATTTTCGGGAAATGGAACGGCAGCGGGATAAGCGATAAGCCGAGGTCCCGTCCAGTATGGCCGTACGACCTCGGCCCGTCGCGATCGCGAGCGACGGCAGGCTATGTCATGCAGGCTGCGTCCACATTCCGTAGCCGTCCACGGGAAATCCGAAGAAGGCGTCCGAACGGTCGTAGATCCTCGCATAGGCCTTGCGCAGCACCGCCCGATAGCGCTCGACGAACGGCGCACGGCAGGCAAAGACCTTGTTCGGCGCGCTCGCGAACGGAATCATCTGCGGCTTGTCGAGCAAATAGCGCGCGTAGCCCGAAACCACCGCGGGCCAGGTCGAATTGAACACGTCGTCGACGACGATGATGCCATGGTCGGCAAGCGCGGCATCGGCGATGGCGAGATCGTTGATCACGCATTGCTCGGTATGTCCGCCGTCGATCGACATCAGCCGTATTTCGCCGACCCGCGCCTTGAGGTCCGGCCCCGAGACGTCGAGGCTGCTGGCGGTGATGATTTCCATCCTGTCCGGATCGAGCCCATTGGCGCGCAGATTGCGATAGAAGATCTCGCGGTCTCCAAAACCCGATCCGCCGAGATTCAACTGCTGCTGCTCGAAGACGTCGATCGCAAAGCAAGTCTCGCCCGGGGCAGCTGCAAGAGCGAGCAATATGAACAGCTTGCCGTGGTGCACCCCGATCTCGCCAACCGCGCCCTTGAGCCCCTGCCGGCTCTGCTGAACGGCGAGCGTCGCGATCATCGCGGCGCTACGCCGATCCAGCCATCCGTGAATCTGCGTATGCCCTCCGGCGACGTAGCTGCGCAGCGACTGGATATCAATCGTCATCGCCATCCCTATGTGACATCGGCACGAAATGCAGACGACGCACTCGCCACGCTGCGTTTATCATTCGCCCTGATCATGAATGATGACTATGTTGCATCGCAGCGAAATCCAGTAATGGGGAATTAAATGAAATTCGGATACTCACTTCGTCAGATCCAGGTCTTGAGCGCGATCGCAGCTTGCGTGCTCACCGTCTTGGAAACGCTCTATGCGGGAGCGGTCATCGTATCTTGATTGTCTTGCTGTCGTCATGAAATGGTCATCTAGAGCAGGATGCGATTCAATCTCATCGCATCCTGCTCTCATCTCCGGATCGCCGGCGCGGCAGGCTGCTTGTTTCGGCACCGACGTTCCCATGGGATTGGAATCACGCTTGGCGCGTCAGGCTGCGCCCGCCGCACCCTGCTCGAATACCTCGTCCAGAAGCCCGCACATTGCGGCCCAGGAACGCCGGTCCGCCGCCGCATCGTAGCGCGCGAAATCGGGCATTCCAAAAGCATCGCATCGCCAGTCGGTGAAGGTATGATAGACGCCACCGTAGAGGTGAAGCTGCCAGTCGACACCCGCCGCACGCATCTCCGCTTCGAACGCGGCGCGTTGCTCGGGCGGAACGGCCGGATCCTCGCTGCCGATGCAGGCAAGCACCTTGCCCTTGATCAGCGCCGCGCCGTTCGGGTTCGACGTCGCCAGGCCGGCGTGAAAGCCGATCGAGGCGGAAAGCGGGGCGCCGCGGCGCGCCATTTCGAAGGAGAGCGTGCCGCCATAGCAGAAACCCATTGCGGCGATCCGGGTCGCATCGACTTCGGGCATGGCGCACAGCCGGGCCAGCGCCGCATCGCCTCGACCGCAGGTTAGGTCCGGGTTTTGGTAAAAACGCTCGAGCTGCTCCATCGCCTGGTCGGGCGGTAAAATCCGGCCATTGCCATGAAGGTCCGCAGCGAGCGCGACATAGCCGCGTTCGGCCAAACGGGCCGCACGTTCGCGGCTATGGTCGCCGATGCCCATGATGTCGGAAAAGACGAGGATGGCCGGCGCGGGCCCGGCCCCGTCCGGACGAAAAAGCGTGCCGACCATCGGCATATCGGCTTCGTAATTCAGCGTTTCCGTCTTCATAGGAACCCTCTCCTCCTGCTCCAGTCGCGGCCGCCGCGCCGGCCGATTGCCGCCAACCAAGCCATGCACGGCAGACTGCCAAGTCTCCGGGCATCGATGGCCGGCAAGGATTGAACGCGGACATGTGGTTGGTTCATCCAGGTCCTCCGGCGCGAACGTGATCGAAGGCTGGCCTTACGCTCCGGCCGTGTCGTCCGGTTCGAACAGCAACAGATTGGTTCCGTCGGGCAGCGGCGCCCAGGCGGGACGCACGCGCAAGCCCACGGCCATACGGTCGAGCGGACAATTGATGACGTTGGCAATCATATTGACGCCCTCGTCGAAGGTGACGGTCGCAATCAGAAAGGGGGTGTGGCCGGCGAAGGGCGGCCGACCGACATGCGCGACCGTGAAGGAGAAGACCGCGCCCCGCCCCGACACTTCGCGCCATTCGAGGTCGCGCCCGCCGGTGAAAAGGCTGACTGGCCGGGGGAAAAACTGATATTGCCCCGTGACCCGGCAATATTGCAGCACGACCTTCTTTTCGCGCGTCGCCTCCCAATAGGGCTCATCGAAGCTGTAGTGCCGGGGTGCCGGGCGATCGACCGCCAGCGTGTCGTTCAGGGGCTCGCTCATCGTCCCGTCATCCCTCCATGCCGAGGATCAGGGCCGTGCTCGTGCCCCAGTTGCGCCCATAGGGTATATAGCCGATGCCGGTAACCAGGGCGTGGCTGCGGTTTGCCACCTGCCGGGCGCCGCCCTCCCCGAACAGTTGGCGGACGCCTTCGGTGAGGTTGGTTCCACCGCCGGCGAGCCCCGATTGCCCCGCGGAAATCTGGCCGCCACCGGTATTCACCGGCAGATCGCCGTCATGCGCAAGGTTCGTCTCCTTGATGAACGCGCCGCCCTGGCCGCGCGGCGCGAGGCCGAGCGCTTCCATCTGAAGCATGACCGCGATCAGGAAATCGTCATAGGGCTGGAAGGAACCGATATCCTTCGGCTTCAAGCCGGCCTGGGCAAAGGCGCGCTTGCCTGCGGCGGCGTGGCCGCTTTCGGTGATGTCGGCAAGATTGTCCGCGATATGATAATGCGTGCGCTCGCCATAGCCGAGCGGGACCGCGAACTTGTCGAACCCCTTCGCCTTGGCGCGCTTGCGGGTCGTCATGAGGAGGCCGTTGGCGCCGTCGCATACCATCACGCAATCCAGCAGCCGGATCGGATCGGCGATCATCCGCGAATTCAGATAGTCTTCGACCGTTATCGGCTTGCGCAGCTTCTCGCATGCATTGTCGTTCATCATTGCGTGGTTGCGCTGCGTGACCGCCAATTTGCCGAGCGCTTCCAAGTCGAGTCCGTAGAGATGGTCGTAGCGGCGGCTGAGCAAGCCGAAATCCGCGGGCGGGCCGATCATGCCATAGGGCGTGGACCATTCGGCAAAAGAGCCGCGGAACCTGATGTTGGACTCGGACGCCTCCGTGTCGGCATTGAGAAGAAGGACGGTCGTGCACAGCCCGGCATCCAGCGCCGCCGCGGCGCGTGCGACTCCGCCCAGCGCGGACGATCCGCCAAGATCGGTCGTCTGGCAGAAATCCAGCTCCAGCCCGAGGAAATCGGCGGTCGTCTGGGACCAGAAACAATTGCCGGCGCCGGTTATCGACGCATTGACGACCATGCCATCGATCTCTGCCTTTTCGATCCCGGTCCGCGCGAGCAGGGCGCTCAGGATCTCGCCGCCGAGCTCCCATATGTCACGGCCGGCGCGCGTCTCGATCTTGGTTTCGGCAAAGCCGATGATGGCAGCGTCACTGAGCGCCATGGAACACCTGTCAGCTCGAAGCGGGCGCGGCGGAAGCGGCGCCTTGATAGTCGTCGCCGGATTTCCCCGGCTCGACCAGCCGCCGGGCGCGGCCGGAGACGAAGTCGTCGAGCCGTTGCGCGGATTCGGGGCTGGCGACGATGTGGCTGAACAGGCCTTCGACGAACAGGCCGTCGTCGTAGGAATAGTCCTGAATGCGCGGCAGCCCGCTGACGATCGCCCAGTTGGTGAGCGGCGCGTTCTCGGCGATGCGATGCGCGAGCGACGCAGCCCGCGCGATATGCTCGCCCTTGGGAACGCGATATTGAAGCAGGTTGAAGCGCTCGCCCTCCTCCGCAGTGAGCACGCGGCCGGTGAGCATCAGGTCGCTCATCCGGGCAACGCCCAGCAGCCTGGCGATGCGGACCGAGCCGCCGCCGCCGATGTAGATGCCGCGCTGGCCCTCGGGCAAGGCGAAGAAGGTGGTCTCGTCGCCGACCCGGATGTGACAGGCCGAGGCCATCTCCAGCCCGCCGCCGATGCAGGCACCGCTCACCGCCGCCACGAAAGGAATGCGCCCCCGCGAGATGGTGTCGAAAGGCCGACCCGCCGCCGCGCTGCCGATGCGCAATTCCAGATGGCGCTCATGGTCGTTCATCCATTTCATAGCCTCGGCAAGATCGAGCCCGGCACAGAAATGCTCGCCATGGCTGAACAGCAATCCGACGCGGGCCTCCGTCTGCGCGCGCGCCACCGCCTCCTCCAGCTGCGCCGCCAGCTCGCTGCTCAGCGCATTGCGCTTGGCGGGCCGATCCAGACCGATGCGCGCCACCTTGCCGTCCAGTTCATATGTCACCACTTGTTCAGCCATTCATCATTCCTTGCATCCAAAGAGTTCCAAGAAAAATCAGGGGCAGGTCAGGACGTGAGGACTCGTCACGGCCGGACTCACGCCAACTCCTGTTCCGGGATCGCCATTATATCCCGCCCCCCTGCCCGGACACGCAGCGCAAGCGCCTCGATTTCCGGCAAGACATAGGAGCAATAGAAACGCGCCGTCCGGATCTTATTTTCGAAAAAAGTCGAGTCTTCGGGGGATTGTTGGAGCTTTTCACGCGCCACCTGAGCCATCCATGCCCACATATGGGCGAGCGCGAGATAGCCGATCATATGCAGGAAATCGAGCGAAACGGCGGCCATCGTCTCGGGGTCTTCCTTCCAGATCGGCAAATGCTCCGCAGTCAGGCGCTCGATCGAATCCAGCGCCCTGCGCAACGCGTCGTCGATGCCGGGCTCGCTCATGGCCTGGTGAGCGTCCAGCCATTCGCGAATCCTTCCGAAGTACAGATTCAGAATCCGGCCGCCGTCGCGCACGACCTTTCGACCGATGAAGTCGAGAGCTTGAACGCCGCTCGTTCCTTCTCCCAATCGCTGCACACGGGCGTCGCGCAGATACTGCTCGGCGCCATTGTCCCGTATGTAACCGTGCCCTCCGAAACACTGAAGCGCGATATCGCAACATTCGAAGCCTTTGTCGGAGAGGAACGCCTTGATCACCGGCGTGAGCAGCGAAACGAGCGCTTCGGAGCGATCGCGCTCCTCCTTATCGGTGTGCACGTGCGCAAGATCGAGATTCAGTCCGGCCCAGTAGCAGAGCATGCGCCCGGCATCGACAAAGGCGCGTATCAGCATCAGCATGCGGCGCACGTCGGGTTGAACGATGATCGGATCGCCCGGCAAATCCGGATATTGAGCGCCGGTCGGCGACCGACCGGCGAGACGTTCTTTCGCGTAGTTCAGCGCGTTCTGATAGGCGGCGTAAGCGATGCCCATCGAGCTCGCGCCCGCGGCAAGGCGCATTCCGTTCATGATGATGAACATGCCTTCCATGCCGCGATTCGGCGTACCGAGAAGATGGCCCGTCGCCCCGTCGAAGCTCATCATGCAGGTCGGACTGCCATGAATGCCAAGCTTCTTTTCCAGCCCGCTGCAGGCGACGCTGTTGCGTTCGCCCAACTCACCTCCGGATCCGACGAGGTACTTGGAAACGAGGAAGAGACTGACTCCCTTGATGCCCTCGGGCGCGTCGGGAAGCCGAGCAAGAACAAGAAGGACGATATTGTCCGTCATGTCATGATCGCCCCAACTGTTGAAAATCTTGGTTCCGGTGATCTTATAGCTGCCGTCAGCCTGCGGCTCGGCCCGCGTGCGGATCAAACCGAGCGCCGTTCCACATTGCGGCTCGGTAAGGCTCATCACGCCGGCCCATTCGCCCGAGACGACTTTCTCCAGAAACCGACTCTTGATCTCGTCGGAGCCCTGATCTTCGATCACGCGGTAGACCCCGGGCCCGGTGAGAGCCACCATGGCGAACGCGCCGTTGGCGCCGCCGAGCATCTCCGCGGGCAGGTTGAGCAACATGTTCGGAAGACCTTGCCCGCCATGTTCGGGCGCACATGTAAGCGACGTCCAACCAGCCTCGACATAGCTCTTGTAGGCGCTCCGAACGACCGGAGAGACGGTCACGCCGGTCGCGCCGAGAGTCGCCCCTTCGCGATCGCCCACCACGTTGGTGGGGCCGATCACGTCCGCGGCCATGCTCCCCAGCTGATCGATTATGGCGTCAATCAAACCGTCGTCGACATTCTCGAATGTCGGAAAGCTCGATAGCTCGCCAGCCTTCAACACGTCTTTGATGACGAACTTCAGATCTTGCAGCGGCGGCTGATAATTGGGCATGCCTATCGTCTCCAGGTCATTCCGTCAGGTTGCAGGGGCCCGGCTGCGGAGGATCATTCGCTGATTCGTCGTCGCCTTGCCCCCCCGGTAAAGACCGGAGGAAGCCCGCAAATTAGGCCATAATCAAAAATGGTTCAAATCAGATTCGGCTATCGGCCGGGTCAGGTTTTCGTGGACGATCCGGCGCCTTGATAGTCGTCGCCGGATTTGCCCGGCTCGACCAGCCGCCGGGCGCGGCCGGAAACGAAGTCGTCGAGCCGTTGCGCGGATTCGGGGCTGGCGACGATGTGGCCGAACAGGCCTTCGACGAACAGGCCGTCGTCGTAGGAATAGTCCTGAATGCGCGGCAGCCCGTTGACGATCGCCCAGTTGGTGAGCGGCGCGTTCTCGGCGATGCGGTGCGCGAGCGACGCCGCCCGCGCGATATGCTCGCCCTTGGGAACGCGATATTGAAGCAGGTTGAAGCGCTCGCCCTCCTCCGCGGTGAGCACGCGGCCGGTGAGCATCAGGTCGCTCATCCGGGCAACGCCCAGCAGCCGGGCGATGCGGACCGAGCCGCCGCCGCCGATGTAGATGCCGCGCTGGCCCTCGGGCAAGGCGAAGAAGGTGGTCTCGTCGCCGACCCGGATGTGACAGGCCGAGGCCAATTCCAATCCGCCGCCGATGCAGGCACCGTTCACCGCCGCCACGAAAGGAATGCGCCCCCGCGAGACGGTGTCGAAAGGCCGACCCGCCGCCGCGCTGCCGATGCGCAATTCCAGATGGCCCTCATGGTCGTTCATCCATTTCATCGCCTCGGCAAGATCGAGCCCGGCGCAGAAATGCTCGCCATGGCTGAACAGCAGTCCGACGCGGGCCTCCGTCTGCGCCCGCGCCACCGCCTCATTCAGCTGCGTCCTCAAATCGCTGCTCAGCGCGTTGCGCTTGGCGGGCCGATCAAGACCGATGCGCGCTACATTGCCGTCCAGTTCATACGTCACCACTTGTTCAGCCATTCATCATTCCTTGCATCCAAAAAGTTCCAGGACAGTTCAGCGAAAATCAGGACGAATAGCGCGGCAAGCCCAGCCCGCGGATCGCGACCGTGTTACGCTGCATCTCGCTCGTCCCGCCACCGATCACGCCCATCAGGGAATAGCGAAGCTCCTGCTCCATCTGACCGATCGGCGCCGACGGGGATTCTTCGGACAGCAAACCGCCCGAGCCGAGAATGTCGAGGCCGGCTTCACCCAGACGTTCCTGGAGCTCGCCCACGAACACCTTGCTCATCGCCGCTTCGTAGATCGGCACGCGGCCCGCCTGGACGAGATTGGCGTTGCGCAGCGTGAACTGCCGCGCCACCTCGATCTCGGCTGCCAGCCGCCCGATTCGATCACGGATCACCGGGTCCAGCCGCGGCGCGCCGGCCGAGTCGCCCGACGACCGCAAATAGTCGATAAGCCGGTCGAACACGAGCTGAAGATGCGCCACGGTGGTGCCGATCATCACCCGCTCGGCGGCGAGCGCATCGGTGATCACCTTCCAGCCGCCATTCTCCGGCCCAAGCAACGCGCCCGCCGGCAATCGCACATCATCGTAAAAGGTTTCGCAGAAGGTCCGTCCGTACATGAACATGCCGGGCCGTATCGTGATGCCGGGCGTATCGAGCGGCACGAGAAAAACGCTGATGCCGGCATGCTTCGGCCGTGCCTCAGGATCGGTCCGGGCGGCAAGGATCGCATATTCGGACACGTCCCCGCTGGTCGTCCAGATCTTCTGGCCCGAAATCACCCACTCGTCGCCATCGCGCCGGGCGGCCGTCCGCAGCGACGGAAGATCCGAGCCGGCTTCGGGTTCGCTATAGTGAAGCGCAAAGGAGCGTTCGCCGCGCAGGAAGGCGGGCAGGAAATCCCGCTTCTGCTCGTCCGAACCGTAGCGCATGATGGCCAAGCCGACGATTGTCTCGCCCGCGAGATGCGCATCGATGGGAGCCTCGGCAAATTCCATCTCCTCGATGAAGGCGAGCTGTTCGCCCGCGCTTTGCTCCTGCCCACCGAATTCCTTGGGCCAATCGAGGCCGATCCATCCGGCCGCGCCCAACTTGCGCGAGAATTCGGTATCCCGTTTGCGGTTCTTGAAGGGGAGGCGGTGATTGGCCTCCCGATCGGCGTCCGTCCAATTTTCCGCCAGCCACTCGTGCACACGACGGCGAAAGCGGACGACCTGCTCATCGGTGTCATGTGACGGCAGATTCGATAGGGTCGTGGTCTGCCTGAGTGGCGGTGCCAGCAGGTAATCGGCCACCGCCGCACGAGCGCGAGCCGTGCCGCCGAACCGCACGAGATCGGCGTGGACGCTGCGGAAATGCCGCGGCGTCTCATGCTCCTCCGCATAGCCGATCGCACCCAGCGTGTGATGCACCTCGAGGAGAAGCTGTCGAAGCGCCGGCCCGGCGAAGGCGATCGCAGCCTCGCCGAAAAAGCGCCAGTTCGGATCGGCTTGGTCCGCCGCGTCCGCGGCCCCAGCCAGCGACAGGCGCGTGGCGTCGAGGCGGCTCAGACAGTCCGCCAGCTTGTGCTGTATCGCCTGAAATTCCCCGATCACGTGCCCGAACTGCTTGCGCACCTTGGCATGGTCGAGCGCGAGATCGAAGGCGCGCTGCGCCGCACCCAAGGCCCGCGCGGCGCTGGCGAGGCGCACGACATGCGCCGCATCGGTCAGCGGTTCGGCCACCTGCGGCTGCCAGACCCCGGCGCGGCAGGCGAGCTCGACGTTGCTGAGCGGGGGTACCGCCATGCCCGGCGTGGGCGTTACCCGCACGCCAGGATCGTCGAGGGCCACCACCGCAACGCCAGGCGGACTCGACACCAGGACGACGAGATGCGTCGCCGCCGCGGCGCCCTCGACGAACGCCGTCGATCCCGAAACCTGCCCGCCGACGAACGAGATGTTACCTGCCGCATGATCGCCATCGAAGCCCGCGAGTGCGACCGCAGGGATCGCATCGCCCGCCCGGATCGCGGCGAGGAATGATTGCGCCCCGGCATCGTCCGCACCAGCGAGCAGCCGATTGGCGATGCACGCACCGATCAGCGGCGCGGGGCAGGATGCCCTGCCGAGCTCTTCGAACACCATGAGCGTTTCGCGCAAGCCGGGGCCATCCTCGGCACCAAGCTCGGTCAAGCCAAGCTCGCGAAGCTCAGCCGAAAGCCGACGCAGCGCATTGGGATCGTCGGTCAGCGCGAGCGCCCGATCGGCCGGCCAGCTCGCCTCGAGGAGGCGCCGCAGCGACTTGATCAACAGCCCACGCTCCTCCTCGGAGAGCGAGATCGTCATGATGTCCTCACATTCGGTTCCTAATGGCTTTCAAGCCGCCTCGCCGGTCGGCAGATTCGGTCGGCTACACGGGACTCGGACCAATGCCCATCAGAAGAATGGCAGACGTCGATACCGCCGCGGCTCATAAAGTCAAACGTCCGATCTGCCATCGGCGCGCACGGCAAAGCCATCGGCGCGCATCCTCCCGTCGCATGCGATGGGAACGCACCGCCTACAGGTCAAGCACCAGTCGCGGCGACTTGGAGCCCGAGCAGCAGACCATCATGGTCTTGCTTTCCTTCTTTTCCTGATCGCTCAGAATCATGTCCCGATGATCGGGCACACCGTCGATCACAGGCGTTTCGCAGGCGCCGCAAATCCCCTCCTCACAGGAATAGGGTATGTTGAGGCCGTATTCGATCAACGCTTGCAATATCGTCTGGCCCGGCTTCACGGTGATTTCGGCGCCCGACTTGCGCAGAGCGACGACGAAGCCACCGTCGGTCGCGCTCTCGACCTCCGAGCTGAAATATTCGAAATGGACATGGTCGGAGGGAATGCCCGCGTTCTTCGCGCCGGCACGGAAAGCATCAAGCATGACGGTCGGCCCGCAGCAATAGACATGCGCGTCGGCCGATAGGGAAGCCAGCGTCGCGGCGAGATCGAGGATGCCGGCCTCGTCGTCATAATTGGGGACGAGCGCGCCCGATCCGCTGGCCGCCAATCGTTCGATCTCTTCGACGAGCGCAGCGCGATCCCGACTGCGCACGCAATAATGCATCCGCCACGGCCTGCCCAATTCGTTGAGCCGCGCGATCATCGGGATGAACGGCGTCACGCCGATCCCGCCCGCGATGAAGACCGACATGGCCGCCTGCTCCGCCAGGCTGAAGTTGTTGCGCGGCTTGCTGATCTCGAGGACTTGTCCGACACGGAGCGTGTCATGCATATAGGTCGAACCGCCGCGGCTGTTGGCGTCGCGCGCGACGGTCAGCCGATAGACGCGCTGATGTTCCGGCCCATTGGACAAGGAGTAGCTGCGCATCATGCCGTTGGGCAGATGCACGTCGACGTGACTGCCGGGGTCGATCCTTTCGGGAAGCGCGGGATCCATCGGCCGGAGCTTGAAGGACAGGATGTTCTCAGCTTCGAGTTCGATGGCGACGATTCGGCCGGGAAACAATGGTTCAGTCATTCTCGGCCCATCATCCTCATTTTGCGACCGGCTTTGGACGCGTGGCCCACCCCACCCTCCGTCTGAAGCCGGGCTTGCGATAAGATCAAGCCAAACCGCCCGCAAGAGGAAACGCCCGCTCGCGACCCCTTCCAAAGCGCACCGCGACGCACGCTTCCGCCCGCGTCTTCGCCGGCGCCTCGACCGTTATGCGCTGGACATCCAAAAGTAATCCTTACTAGGAAGATTGAGAGGCGGAACGGCAAATCCACCTTCGTAGGTTTGAAACGGTCCGAGAATGAGCCAGACACGAAAGAGGCATGCGATGGTGACGGAGGATGGTTTTGTAGAGACGGTGGACCGCGCTGCGGAGGCGGGACGTGGGCCGTTTTACGACCGTGCGCGGGAGCGCAATCTTGCGCCGTTGTGGCGGGTGCTGGGTGGATTGGTGA
>DATFHP010000050.1:0-3012 GCA_035248285.1 Allosphingosinicella sp.
CCTTCGGGGGTCGCCCGGAGGCCCGCGCCGGACGTCGTCGGGCCGCTTGAACGGAGGCACCACTCCGCCCTGCGCGGCCCTCCTTGCCGGCACGCCCCTCCGGGCGATCACGACCGTTGCGGGTAATGGGTCCGGACCCTAAAGCAGGATGCGAAAAAGTGGGTCCGGTTTTTCGCAAAAAATCCTGCGGCAACACATATTTCTAAAGCGGGATGCGATTCAATCCAATCGCATCCCGCTAGGCTCCAGACGCGGAACTGAAACCAATTTGCCCTTGTCGCGCCGCAATTTGGGACTAAATGCGCTGCACACGCTCTCCCGCAGGAAATTGAAATGAGCCTCCGCAACGTGGCGATCATCGCCCACGTCGATCACGGCAAGACGACTCTTGTCGACCAGCTGTTCCGCCAGTCGGGCACGTTTCGCGACAATCAGCGCGTCGACGAACGGGCGATGGATTCGAACGACCTGGAGAAGGAGCGCGGGATTACCATTCTCGCCAAATGCACCTCGGTCGAATGGAATGGGACGCACATCAATATCGTCGACACGCCCGGTCACGCCGATTTCGGCGCCGAGGTCGAGCGCATCCTGTCGATGGTCGACGGTGTGATTCTGCTGGTGGACGCGGCCGAAGGGCCGATGCCGCAGACCAAGTTCGTGACCGGAAAGGCGCTCGCGCTGGGGCTCAGGCCGATCGTCGTGGTGAACAAGATCGACCGCTCCGACGCCCGGCCGGCGCAGGTTCTGGACGAGGTGTTCGACCTGTTCCTCACGCTTGATGCGACCGACGAGCAGCTCGACTTTCCGACCCTCTATGCCTCGGGCCGCGCGGGCTATGCCGGGCCGGACGATGACGTGCGCTCGGGCGACCTTTCGGCCTTGTTCCGGACCATCGTCGATCATGTGCCGGCGCCCAAGGCGGATCCCGACGGCCCGTTCGCGATGCTCGCGACCTTGCTCTACCGCGACAATTTCGTCGGCCGCGTGCTTACCGGTCGCATCGCCAGCGGTACGCTGAGGCTCAACATGCCGATCAAGGCGATCGATTCGGAGGGCAAGGTCGTCGAGGAGGGGCGCGCCACCAAGATCATCGCCTTCCGCGGCCTCGAGCGCGTCGCGGTCGACCAGGCGGGCGCCGGCGACATCGTCGCCATCGCCGGCCTCACCAAGGCGACCGTCTCCAACAGTATCGTCGAGCCATCGGTGACCGAACCGATCGATGCGCAGCAGATCGATCCGCCCACGCTCGCGATGACGTTCACCGTCAACGACAGTCCGATGGCCGGTCGCGAAGGCAGCAAAGTGACCAGCCGTATGATCCTCGAGCGGCTCGAGCGCGAGGCCGAAGGCAATGTCGCAATTCGAGTCACCCACAGCGCCGAGCGCGACAGTTTCGAGGTCGCCGGCCGCGGCGAGCTGCAGCTGGGCGTACTGATCGAGACGATGCGTCGCGAAGGCTTCGAGCTTTCGATCAGCCGGCCGCGCGTTCTGTTCCGCGACGGTCCCAACGGCCGCGAGGAGCCGTATGAAACCGTCGTTATCGACGTCGACGAGGATTATAGCGGGACCGTCGTCGACAAGATGGCGCAGCGCAAGGCGGAACTGACCGATTTGCGGCCGTCCGGCGGCGGCAAGACCCGCATCACCTTCTCGGCGCCGTCGCGCGGCCTGATCGGCTACCACGGCGAATTCCTGTCGGATACGCGCGGCACCGGCATCATGAACCGGCTGTTCGAGCGCTACGGCCCCTACAAGGGGCCGATCGAAGGCCGCAAGAATGGTGTGCTCATTTCCAACGGCGGCGGCACGGCCGTCGCTTATGCGCTCGGATCGCTCGAGGAGCGCGGCGTGCTGATGGTAAGCCCCGGAGAACCGGTCTACGAAGGAATGATCGTCGGCGAGAATGCCAAGCCGGAGGACCTCGAGGTCAATCCGCTGCGCGCCAAGCAGCTGACCAATTTCCGCGCCTCGGCCGGCAAGGACGACGCCATCCGCCTGACGCCGCCACGCAAGCTGACGCTGGAGCAGGCGATTGCCTATATCGATGACGACGAGCTCGTCGAGGTGACGCCGCAGTCGATCCGGCTGCGCAAGCGCTTCCTCGATCCCCACGAGCGCAAGCGCGCGAGCCGGCTGGAAGCGGCCACAGGCTGAGCAACGGGCTGCGCGCGCCGGCTCTCGCTTCCGATCGCTCATCCTCCGGCGCTGCCGGACATGGTTCACGCATCGTCAACCATGTCCGGCAAAAGCGCCGAAACCGCGCCCCGCTACCTCATGCCCATGAGGGACCGAATATCGTTTCGCGGCTACAGACGCTTGGCGGCCAGCCTGACGCTTGCCGCCTGCGCCTTGCTGCTGCAGGGCGGCCGCACGCCGACCACTGCCGAGCGATTGCTCGCCGCGCACAATGCCGAGCGCTTTCACGCAGGGATTCCGGCGCTCGCATGGGATGATTCGCTCGCGGCTTCGGCGGCTGAATGGGGAACGCATCTCGCCGCGCTCAACGATCTCGAACATTCTTCCGACGATCCGCGCGACAGCGATCCGCAAGGGGAGAATCTTTTTCTCGGCACCCGCGGCTATTTTTCGCCCGAGCAGATGGTCGGGATGTGGATCGAGGAAAAGAAGGATTACAAGCCCGGCGTCTTTCCGGCCAACAGCCGGACGGGCCGCTTCGAGGACGTCGGCCATTACACTCAGCTGATGTGGCGCTCCACCGATCGGGTCGGCTGCGCGATCACCCGAAATCAGGATTATGATTTTCTCGTCTGCCGCTATCTCGAGGGCGGAAACGTCATCGGCGAGCGGCCGTTCTAGCCTCGTTCCGGTTCAGGTTGAACCGGAACGAGGCTAGAAAGTTCTTTGATTGCCGTGCTTGGGTCCGAAGCTGGCCCCGCCAGCTTCGGACCCGGCGCATTCCGAGCCGCCGGAATGAGCAGGTGCCGATTGCCCCCGGCAATCGGCAGCCGTGCCGGGGGCACGGCGGCCAGCTCATTCCATCTGGCTCGA
>DATFHP010000051.1:0-17011 GCA_035248285.1 Allosphingosinicella sp.
TGCCAGATGCCGCTCCCACGCCAGCGCGTCGGCGACGATCGTGTCGAGATCGTCGCGTTGCGGGCGCCACGGCAAAGTCGCCAATATCTTGGCATTGTCGGCGACCAGGGCGTCCGGATCGCCGGCGCGGCGCGGCTCCAGGCGGCGTTCGATCTTCATGTTGGTGACGCGATCGACGCTGTCGAGCACTTCAAGCACCGAGAAGCCGCGGCCATAGCCGCAGTTCATGATGTGGCTGTTCGCCGGATCGGCGATCAGTCTCTCGAGCGCATCGACATGCGCGGCGGCGAGATCGCTGACGTGGATATAGTCGCGCACGCCGGTGCCGTCGGGCGTGCCGTAATCGGTTCCGAACACCGATACATGGCCGCGCTTGCCGATCGCGGCCTCGACCGCGACCTTGATCAGATGGGTCGCACCGGCGGTCGACTGGCCCGATCGCCCGCGCGGATCGGCTCCCGCCACGTTGAAATAGCGCAGCGCGCAATAGTTGAGCGGGTGCGCGAAGGCGGTGTCGGCCAGCATCCGCTCGGTCATCAGCTTCGACCATCCGTAGGGATTGATCGGCTGGGTGCGCGCGTCTTCGCCGATCGGAACCCGATCGGGAAGGCCGTAGGTCGCGGCCGTCGACGAGAAGATGAAATGCGGTACGCCACCCTTGACCGCGCTCTCGATCAGCGCGCGGCTCTTCACCGTGTTGTTCTTATAATATTTGAGCGGGTTCTCGACCGATTCGGGAACCACGATCGATCCCGCGAAATGGATGATCGCCTTGATTCGGTGCCGCTCGATCAGCTGCGCGACCAGCCCCTGATCGGCGACATCGCCCTCACTGAACGCTGCCGCATCGGGCACCGCCCAGCGAAAACCGGTGGTGAGATTGTCGATCACCACGACGGGCCAGCCGGCATCGAGCAGGGCAAGCACCGCGTGACTCCCGATATAGCCGGCGCCGCCGGTCACCAGCACCGCCGGCTTGTCACCGCTCATCCATGCATGCCTCTGCTTTACCGATGCAGCAAAAATGCTGCATGATCGTTCCACCTGCTATACGATAGGGCCCTTAGCGACGAGGCACTGAAATGAAAGCTTTTTTTGTGCGCTCCACGGGTCTTGTCATGGCTGCCGCGCTGGCCGGCTGCACGACGGCTGAAAGCGGCGGCGGGGGAATCGAGGTCAGCCGCTTCCATCTCGGCCAGCCGATCGCGCGCGGATCGATCGCGGTCGAGACCTTCGCCACGCCCGATGCCGGCGGACCCGAATTCAAGACCTATGCGGCCGCGGTCGAGCGGCAGCTCGCGCGCCTCGGCTGGACGGTGGTGAACACCCTCGGCAAATCCGAGCAGGTGGCGCTGGTCGGCATCCAGCACACGGCCTATCAGGCGCCGCCGCGGCGCGGACCCGTCTCGGTGGGCGTCGGCGGCGGCACGGGCGGCTATGGCAGCGGCGTGGGGGTGGGCGTCGGCTTCGATCTCGGCGGTGGCGGCTCGGCCGGCCGCGCCACGACGACGCTCCAGGTGCGCATCAAGCGGCGCTCCGACGGCACGGTGTTCTGGGAAGGCCGCGCGACCGGCGATGCGCGCGCCGACCGGCCCCAGGGCCAACCGGAGGCGCTGGCGGATTCCCTGGCCGAAGCCGTGTTTCGGGACTTTCCGGGAGAGTCGGGCCGCACTATCAGGATTCGATGAGTCTATCGGTTTCGAGCGCTTTCGACGGCGGCAACATCCGGCTGGTCGCAATCGAGAACGGCCGCATCGATCTCGAGATCCTGCGCGACAACCAGTCGGATTTCTATCAATGGTTCTATTTCCGGGTGACCGGCGCGGCCGGCGAGCCGATCACGCTGCGCATTCTCAATTGCGGCGGTTCCGCCTATCCGTTCGGCTGGCCCAATTACCGCGCCTGCATGTCCTACGACCGCGAGGATTGGATGCGGGTCGACAGCGATTATGCGGACGGCATCCTGACATTCCGCGCCACGCCCGAGTTCAACAGCGTCTGGTTTGCCTATTTCGCGCCCTACACGATGGAGCGGCATCACGATCTCGTCGCCGCGGCGATCGCGCATCCCGCGGTCACCTACCGCTCGCTGGGCCAGACCCTCGACGGCCAGGAGATCGACTATCTTCGCATCGGCGAGGGCAAGCTGCAGGTCTGGCTCCTGGCGCGCCAGCATCCCGGCGAGACCATGGCGGAATATTGGATGGAAGGCGCGCTGGAGCGGCTGCTCGACGACGGCGATCCGGTGTCGCGGCGGCTGCGCGAGCGGGCCGTCTTCCACCTCATCCCCAACATGAACCCCGACGGGTCGCGGCGCGGGCATCTGCGCACCAACGCGGCAGGCATCAATCTCAACCGCGAATGGCACAGTCCCTCGCGCGAGCGCAGCCCCGAGGTCTTCCATGTGCTCGGGGAGATGAACAGGACCGGCGTCGATTTCGCCATGGACGTGCACGGCGATGAGGCGATCGAGGCCAATTTCCTTGCCGGCTTCGAGGGGATTCCTTCGCTGAAGGACGATCAGCTCGCCTTGTTCACGCGCTACAGCGAGGCGCTGGTCGCGCTCTCGCCGGATTTCCAGACCGTCAAGGGCTATGAGATCGCGCCGCCGGGCAAGGCCAATCTTTCGATGGCGACCGCCCAGCTTGCCGAACGCTTCGGTGCGATCTCGATGACGCTCGAAATGCCGTTCAAGGACAATGATCTGCCGGATACGCGCGAAGGCTGGTCGCCCGGCCGCAGCCACAATCTGGCGCGCGCCTGCATCGATGCGCTACACGCGCTGATCGACGATCTGGAAGCACGCCGCTGATGCCCCTGTTAGTATTGATTCGCCACGGCCAATCGGCGTGGAACCTCGAAAATCGCTTCACCGGCTGGTGGGATGTCACGCTGACCGAGCAGGGCGAGGAGGAAGCGCGCACGGCCGGCGCGCTGCTGAGCGCGCGCGGCCTGGACTTCGACCAATGTTTCACCAGCGTCCAGACGCGTGCGATCAAGACGCTCGACCTCGCGCTCGAAGCGATGGGCCGGCTGTGGCTTCCGGTCGAGAAGCATTGGCGGCTGAACGAACGCCACTATGGCGGCCTCACCGGACTGAACAAGGCCGAGATGGCGGCCAAGGTCGGCGAGGAGCAGGTCAGGATATGGCGCCGCTCGTTCGACATCCCGCCGCCGCCGCTCGAAGCGGACAGCCCCTACGACCTCGCCGGCGACCGCCGCTATGCCGGGATCGCCGTGCCGCGCACCGAAAGCCTGAAGGACACGATCGCGCGCGTGCTGCCTTATTGGCAGGATCGTATCGCCCCCACGCTTTCGTCCGGCGCGCGCGTGCTCATATCGGCGCACGGCAATTCGCTGCGCGCGCTGGTCAAGCATCTGTCGGGCATCCCGGACGACGACATCGTCAGCCTGGAAATCCCGACCGGCCAGCCGATCGTCTACGAGCTCGACGCCAATTTGAAGGCGACGGACCGCTATTATCTGAAGGACCGGTAGGCGCCCCTACCCGCCGCGTCGGACGGCGCCGTCCGGCCATGCCGGCAGGTCGGTGGAATATCGCCCCGCCCGCTGCGGGATGAGCCAGATCAGCAGCATGATCGCGCCGGCGAGCACCGCCGACGCGAGCGGGCGGCTGAACGCCAGACCGCCATGATCGAACGGCTTGTCGAGGAAATCGCCGACCGTGGCGCCGAGCGGCCGCGTCAGGATGAAGGCGACCCAGAACAGCAGCACCGGCGAGACGCGGGTGAAGAAATGGCAAGCCGCCAAAACCGCCAGCGCGACGGCGAAGATCAGCGCGCTGCCGACATAGCCGAGGCCGTTGGTGTCCGACGTCCAGTCGCCGAGCGCCGTGCCGAGCGTTTGCGAGAAGGTGATGGTGATCCAGTAGAAGGCCTCGGCTCCGGCGGTGCGGATGGAAGCCACGGAGACGGTGCCGAGCGAGACGCGCCACGCCAGCAGCGAGGCGGCGACCAGCCCCAGCAACAGCGCGGAGCCGCCGGCATAACCGATGCCCATCGATCGCGTCGCGAAGTCGGCCATGGTCGTGCCGGCGGTGGTCGAAGCGATGATCGTGGCCCAATATAATATGGGGTGGAAATGGCGGGCAGCGACCTGCCAGGCCACGAGCAGGACGAGGATCGCCGCGAAAATGGCCGTGCCGACCAGATAGCCGAGATTCATGGTCATCGATACGGTGTCGCCGCCGGTCTCCCCGAGAGTGGTCGCCAGGATCTTGATGATCCAGAAGCCGATCGTGACCTCAGGCACCTTGGTTTCCGCATTTGCAGGCGCTTTGGTCATCGATTCTTCCTTCGCCCGTGGAGGAGACCGCGACACCGGCACGGCGCCAAGGTCGGCATCGTGCTTCAGCTACCGCGACGCGAGACCGAGGGCGACGCGATTCTGCGCTCGCCGCGCAACATGCCGCTCGAACCCGCGTCGAACCGCTTCGGCTTCGACGCCAGCGGGGGCCGATCGAACCATCGACGCGGCCGCAGGACGAAGGTGCCGATCGGAACTGCAATGCGGCGAAGCCAGGCTTCGATCGCTCCGAACCCGGCCCGGTCCTGGATGCGGACGAGCAGAATGGCGGCGGCGACGAAACCGCCGATCAGCAGACCGAAGCCGAGCGCCGCACCGGCCGGCCATCGATCCTCGATGAAATCCGACGCCCGCCAGTAGAGAATGATGACCAGCAACCCCGCGCCTATCCCGATCGCGGAGCGGGATCGCCGGGCGGGCACCCCCAGCGCAAAGCCGAACAGCGGCAGCGTCAGGCAAAAGAGCGACTCGGCGATCCGTGACCAGGCCGACGCCGACGCCATGGCCGGCGCGAACCCAGCTCGAGCGATGCGTTCCGAGTCGAACAGCGCGGGCAGGCTGAAGCGCTGCAGACGATCCCGAGCCGGCTTGGGCTTGAACATGGCCTGCAAGCCGTGGGAAGCCGTAACCGACAGCCGGTCGAAGTGCAGCACGCCGGGCAGGCGCCGGGTGCGGACCATTCCTTCCTCCAGGGACAAGGTCAGCTCGCGGTTGGTGGCCTCGGTGATGCGGCCGATGCGCGCCGTCGCGACCTCGCCCGGGCGGCTGACCAGGATACCGTGCATCAGCCGGCCGTCCGCCGCCACGTCGTCGAAATAGATAAAGGTATGCGGGCCGAGACGGTTCATCGTGCGTGCGGGAAGCGCGATCCCGAACTGCCCCTCTGCCGCGCCCGAGCCGATCGCATCGAGACGCCGCTCGCCGGCGGGCCGGACGAAAGCGGTCGTCGCCAGCAGGATCGCGGCCGCGGCGACGCCCGCCGCGACCGGCATGCGCAGCAGCCGTGCCGTGCGCACCCCCGTCGCGGCCATGACGTCCAGCTCGCCCGACATGGCCAGCTTGCGGAACGCGAGAGCCGTGCCGAGGAACAGCGCGATCGGAATGCCGAGCGCCGCATATTCCGGTGCCAGGCAGACGAGCGATTGCACGACGAGGCTCAGGCCTCGTTCGACCGATCCCAGCTTCGCGACGAGCCGGGGCAGCGTGTCGAGCGACAATATCGCGACGATGATCGCGATGTTCCTGCCCAGCCTGTCGACCATGAGCCCAAGCAGATAGCGGTCGAGCAGGGTCATGCCGCCGGCCTAGCGCGTCGCCGACCGCGTCGCCCAGATGAGCAGCCGGACGAGGATCACGGTGCAGGAGCATTCGCGGCGCGGTGCGGATGGCTTGGGCCGCGCCGTCTCCCGCGTCGCGACAATTGCCAATTCCCGACTGTCGTGCGCGAGGATGCGGCTCACGTCGCGGCTTCCTGCCGCCAAAGCGGCCGATGCCCGCGCGCCAGTGCCGCATAGCAATCGAACAGCTGACGAAAATGGTCGGACAGGGTCCGCACCGGGCGCCGCGGCCGATGCGCGCCCGAGACCAGATAGGCTGCGATGGCATCGGCGGCGGCCGCGGGATTTCCCGCCTCGAAGGTGAAGTCGCCATGGGCCGCAATCTGGTCCGCCGCCCCGCCCCGATCCGGCACGATCAGCGGCAGTCCCGACGCCGCCGCTTCGGCGACGACGAGCGAAAAGGTTTCGGCCTCGCAGCCATGCACGAGTGCATCCGCGCTCGCCATCAGGCGTGCCAGCGCCATGCGGTCGGTGATCGGCGACAGCAGATGCACGTGCGGGTTGCCGTCGATCTTGCGCAGGATTCGCCCGGTGTCCCGGCCCGCGCCGACCAGGACCAGCCCAACCGGATGGGAGAAGCTGGCGGCCTGGACGGCTTCGACGATCATCGGCCATCGTTTCTCGGGCGCATGGCGTCCGACGCCGAGCAGCAGCGCGGCCTCGGGCGGCAGCGCGCATCTTTCGAGCATCCGGCGCCGCAGGCCTTCGTCGCGCAGCCGCGGTGAGAAGAATTGCCCGCTCACGCCCATCGGATTGGTGACGAGGCGCCCCAGACCCTGCTCTTCCAGCCGGCGCGTCAAGCTGGAATTGGCGCTGATGACGGCATCGAAGCCGCTGGCAAGCCGCTGCAGCCGGCGCCAGAACCAGCCGAACTGCCGATCGACCCGAGCCGGTCGGGCGACCGCCTCCAGCCAGCGATAGAGATAGGCGGCGAGCGGATCGGCGTGCATCACCAGCGCGCGCGGCGCGCCGCCCTGCCATTCGGCGACGATGCTGGCAGCCCGCCAGGGCGAGGACGCCTCGACGATATCGGGGCGGAGCGAGTCGAGCCGGTCGAACAGGGCGCGTCGCCGCGAGAAGTAACGGTAGCGCCGATCGACCGGCAGGCGCGGCGAAGCGAGCCATTCGATCCTGCCCCCGTCGCAGCGCTCTTCGATATGGTCGCGGTCCCCCGGTGCGATGACGACGATCTCGTGGCCGAATTGCGGTCCGGTCGCGAGCTTCTGGTCGACATAGGTGCGCACGCCGCCGCCTTCGGGCGCATAGAAGGCGCAGACGTCTACAATCCTCATGGCACGATCCTCATTGGGCGGCTTTCCCGATCGGACCGAAGCTCAGCAGGCCGCGGCGGTAGTTCATGACGATGTCGATGGAGGTGCGGCCCGCGCCGGCGATCACGCGCGCGGCCGCGGCCTTCGGCTTCGAAAGGCCGAGGCTCGGATTGTTCGGAAAGCCCACGCCATCGCTCGTGAAGCTGAATTTGCGGTTGGAATCGCGGTCGTGGAGCAACGACAGGCTGTAGGCTCCAGGCTGGGGCACGCGGACGCACAGCGCCACCGGCCCGTGCGCCGGCACCGGCTCTTCGGCACGGCGGAAGACCTTGCCCTGCTCGATCAGGAGGTTGTCGTCGACCAGGAAGTCCTGGTCGTTCGACGGATAGACCTCCAGCTTCAGCAGCCCCTTGCGATCCTTGAGTCCCTCGACGTTGACAATGATCGCCGGGCCGGGCTCCGCCGGACGGCATCGGCCCTCGGCGATACCCAGCGAAGGCGAGGACGGCAGATGCGGCCGCAACAGCGCCGCAGCCAGGATTGCGTCGATCATGCCAGGCTCTCCTCCTTTGCGAAGCCGAAGAGGAGGAGCAGCGCGCCCACCGCCAAATGCGTGGCCAGAAGAAGGCCCGCGATCATCGCCATCAGCCGCGCGATCTCCGCATCGTGACCGACCAGCAGCATCGCCACGGCGGCAAAGATGAAATCCTTGTTCGGGAACAGCGGCAGGCGCGACAGCAGCTGGCGGGCCGCCGCCAGCAACAGCCACCAGCTCAGCGCCACCTGCGGCAAGGCAAGATGCCACATCAGGCCGGCAAGGCCGGCGGTGGTGATGACGCGCAAGGTCTGGGCGCACAGCACGAAGCGAAGCTCGGTCCGCGGCAGGCTGAACAGCTGCCTGCGCAGCAGCAACGGCATCAGCATGGTGACGACGAGGATCGCGACCGATGAGCCGATGGCTGCATGCGGCCCGACCGCGGACCAGGAAAACAGCGGCCAGGCGAGCGCCACGATGATCAGCGTGATGACATTGCCGGCGAGCGCCGACAGGATCGCGACGTCCTTGACCGCGCCGAACGGCGCGCCGACGATGTGCGCCCGGCGCCGCGCCCAGGCGTAGAAATAAAGATCCCCGGCGTAGCCAAGGACGATCTCGTTGGCGATGCGCTTGCGCAGCAAGGGGAGAATGCCCGACGGCGGCAACCCCCAGAGCCGCCGGTATATGATCCATTCGGTCGCCGGCGTCGCGCAATAATAAGCGAAGAACACGAGCCAGAATGACGGCGAGGAGGGGACGAGCCGCCAGATCTCGCGGATATCGAGCCCGACTGCCTCGTGCACCACGACGACGAGCAGCGCGAGGGAAATGAGGCCGGTCGTCCAGCGCGCCCATTGGCCGGAAACGGCGGCGAGCGGCGTCGGATCGGGCATCGGGGCCGGCGACGCCGCAGCCGGTGCCCGGGCTTCCGGTATGGCAAGTACGAAGGGGCGCACGCGTGATCCGTTTGCAGTCGATCCTTGCAGAGACGGCACGCCTGCGCCGGTTCCGCATCTTCAATCGATCGCCGGATCCTTTTCCTCGCCGCCTGCCGCGACGCGCCGCAACAGGTCGAGATAGGCGGGCGCGGCACGCTCCAGCAGATGACGGACCGCACGCGCCGATGCCAGCGCAGGCGAGGGCGATAGCGATGGCGCGGCGGCGATCGCCCGGGCGAGCCATTCCTCGTCGCCGACCGCGACGACGTCCCCCAATCGGCCGTGCTCGAGCAGATCGGATATAGCGGGGCTGCAATCCGTCGCAACGATGGCGATGCCGGCCGCCAGCGCCTCGACCAGCACGGAAGGCAGGCCTTCATAGTCGGACGACAGGACGAACAGGTCGGCGTCCCTGAAATAGGGCGCGACGTCGGGATCATGGCCTGCCAGCCGCACCCGTCCGGCGAGACCGAGCCGATCGATCAGCCGCTGCAGCGCCGCGCGGCGCGGTCCGTCGCCGACGATGACCAGCGTATCGTGCGGACCCGCGGCGCGGCTGAAGGCCCTGATCAGGAGGTCGAAGCGCTTCTGACGCACCAGCCTTCCCACCGACAGCACGCGCCGCGGCGACCGGGGCACGACCCGATCGGGCGCGGCGAGCGCGGACAGCTGCTGCTGCGTGATCGCCGGATTTTCGACGACCGACAGCCGGGACGCGGCGATGCCCAGCGCCGCCGCCGCCTCGCCCCGCATCGCCGGTGCCATCGCGACGAAATGATGCAGCAGCCGTCCCTGGATGCGCAGCCACAGCTGATAGCACAGCCGGACCGGGGCCGGCATGTCGCGCCGCTCGACCGAATTGCTGATCTTGACGAGCACCGGCGGACAGGCGCGGCCAAGCAGCAGCCGCAGCGCCACGGCCACGATCGCATAAGTGTTGCCGGCGCAGAAGATCACGTCGGGCCGTTCGGCACGGACCTGGCGCCACAGGCACAGGATCATCCACAGTGTCTCGAACCGGCGCGTCGGGATGCCGAACGAGGAAAAACGCACGCAATGGACGGCCGGGCGCGTCAGCCGGTCCGCCGCTTCCTCGCGTCCTATCAGCACCCGCACGCGCCCGCCCGCCCGCGACCAGGCCGTGCAGAGACGAAGCGCGACGCGTTCGACGCCGCCCTCCGCGAAACTGTGGAGGTAACAAAGGATCAGCGGATCGGACGTAACCATGGCGTGGTTCGGTTCACGCGTTGCCTTGTCCGACGGCCAGCTCGGCATAGCCGGCAATCGCGCGCCTCGCGGCAAAGGCGGCAATGGTGCGATCGATGCTGGACAGCAGCGCCGGCACGCCGACGTCACCGGGATGCACCGCGATCCGAACCGTGGCAAAGCCCCGCAGAAGCAATGGCGACGCATGCGCGAAGCCGAGCGACGACGCGATGCGCGCGCGGCTGCGGCTGGCCCAGGTCACGACCGGAGCGCGCGCGAGGCGTTCGCCGGTGACCGGATTCCAGATCCGCCAATGGTCCTCGGCGACGGCGATCGATTCGCGGGCGAGCGCCTCGATCGTGCCGCGCCCATACAGCCAGCACGGTGCGACGAAACCCGTCACGGGCCGGCCGATGATATCTTCGAGCAGCGCCCGTCCTTCGCGTATCCGTCGCCCTGCCTCGACCCCGTCGAGGTCGATGAATTCCGCCTCGCGCGCGCTAAGATGCCTGGCCCGGAGGCGATCGACCAATCTGGGATGCGCCTTTTCGTCGCGGTGACTCCAGCCATGGAGGAAGATCTCGACGCCGCGATCGCTCCACGCGCGCAAGCGGGCGGCGAAGGCGGATCGCGGCGAGAGCCGAGCGGCGTTCCAGAAATCGGGAACGACGAGCATGGCGAAGCGGGGCGAGCCGAGCAGTCCTTCCAAACGATCGTGGAGCAGCGCGATCGCCGACTCGAAGCGGGGGCTGACATCGTGGATCGATGCCAGCAGCCGGCCGCCTGCCTCAGAATGCGGCATCGAGGCCGATCCGAACGGTGCGCGGCTGAAGCGGCGTCGTCTCCCGCCGCTCGGCGACAATGAACGGATTGCCATAGGAAAAGCGGTTGCCGCGGCTGTCGGTCACATTGGCGACGTCGAGTGAAAGTCCCACCCTGCCCATGCCGAGCCGGATGCCGAAGTCTCCGCTGGCATATTTGCCCTGCGGCACGTCGATCGGCGCGCCCACCGCCAGCTGCGACCGGCCGACGTAGCGGGCGGAGCCGTCAAGGCTGAGCCGGGTCCGTTCCGCAATCGGAATATCGATATGCACCCCCGCCCTGGCGCCCGCCTTGGCGATATTGGGCAGGTCGCGTTCGTTCGCCGCGGCAAACGCCGGCGCGGGCTTCGCCAGGGCGCTGTCGTTGACGAAGGTGGACAGTTCGAATCGAACGCCGGCTGCGGGCTGCCAGCTCATGGCCGCTTCGAAACCGAAGATGCGGCCGTCGCCGACGTTCGTCGTATATGGCAAACCGCGTGAATCGATCAGATCGGCCTGCATCGAGTTCCAGCGGGCATAGGACAGGGCGGCATCAAACGACAGAGGGTCGCGCGGCCCGTGGCCGTAGCGGGCCCCGAATTCGAGCGAAGCCAAGGTATCCGACCGGAAGCGCTGCGCGGTGGTGCCGCTTTCCGATGCCGACACCGCCAGGCCGCCGGCCCGGAATCCCTCCTGGTAGCGCGAATAGACCAGGAAGCGCGTAAAGGGCTGCCAGGCGACGGCGAACGTCGGCAGCACGCGATAGTCGGTGCGCTTGGGTTCGTGCCGCGCATCTTCGCCGCTGGCCCGCCCGCGCCCCGCCGCGATCGAATAGGTCAGGCGGCCGCCGATCGTCGCCGAGACGGCGTCGGTCAGCGCGAATCCATATTGACCGAAAATCGCCGCCTCGCTGGCTGCGTTCCTCACGCCCTGGATCGGCATATGCGTGCCGGCCGGGCCGAGCGTGCGCGACAGATCGTTGATGCTGTAGAGCAGGCTCGTTCCCAGCAGCCAGCCATTGCCCTTGGCATCGCGGCGCGACAGCCTCGTCTCGCTGGACAGCAATGTGATGTCGACATTCTCCGCGAACGCCTGAGGGCCTTGGGTGCCGGCGAGTCCGGTCGCGTCGAACAGGCTGTCGATCGAGTGACGGACCAGCGCATTGACGGACAACAGCTCGATGTTGTCCCAGCGCTTGCGGATCGACAGATAGGCGTTGGCATAGTCGTTGTCGAACGGCTGGGCGATCGCCGAACGGCGCGAAAGCGGCGGAAGCCCCCGAATCGCATATTGGCCGTCGCGGCCCGAAATATATTGCGCGACGCCGCCGAGCTCGATGTGCCAATCCAGGGCGGGTTCCCAGGCCAGAAGTCCGCGCGCGCCGCTGGTGGCGGTCCGGTTCACGTTGTTGCGCTGCCGTTCGAGGTCGTCGATGTAGCCGCCTTCGATCGAGCCATAGGCAACGGCGCGCAACCCGAGCCGGCCCGACGCCAAAGGAAGGTTGATCATGGCCGCGGCGTCCCGATCCGAATCGCCGTGCCGAACGGCCGCGGCGCCTACCGACCCGTTCGCCGCCATGGACGTGAGATCGACAGGATTGGGCACGAGCCGAAGGATTCCGCCGAGCGCGCCGCTTCCGTAGAGCGTGCCTTGGGGGCCTTCGATCACCTCGACGCTCGCGATATCGTAGAGGCGCAGATCGGGATCGGGCGCGTTGAAGGTCAGCCGCAGGTCGCCGAGATATTCCCCCGCCACGGACTGGCTGGGTCCATTGAAGCTGCTGTCCGCAATGCCGCGGATATACAGCTTGTTCCGACCGGGCCCAAGGTTGGTGGACGCGACCATCGGAAGCTTGGCCAGGATCATTTCGCTGCCGCGGGCGCCGAAACGGCCGGCGTCGCTGCGGGGAATGGGCAGCACGTGGGCGCTGCCGGCGAAGCGCACGAGCGGCACGTTCTGCTTGCTTGCCGTTACGACGATATCGGGCTGATCCGCGACCGGTGCCGGTTTCGGCGATGCGGCCGCGCGCCGCGGCGCAGCGGGCGCGGCGCGCTCGATACGGACCGCGGACGGCCCGGCGAAGCGATAGGTATAGCCGGTTCCCGCCAGCAGGCGCCTCAACGCCTGGCGCAAGGTCAGCTGGCCGCGGACGGGCCGCGATCTGATCTGCGAAAGCTGGGGATCGGAGGCCCCGATCGTGATCCCGGCCTGCTCGCCGAACGACTGCAGTGCGACCGCCATCGGCCCCGCAGCGATGTCGAAGGAGATCCTTTCTTCTGCCTTTGCGGGTTGTGCGATGGCGCAGCACAGCGGAAGAAACGCCAGCATCTCAATGTGGCGCACGCTCATCCGGCTCTATCCGCCATCCCTTTTCGGTCGGCTTGGCGACGAGGTTCACAGTCGCCGCAAAATCCGCGAGCGAGCCCGCGCCGTCGGCAAGCCGAATCGAGCCGGTGAAGCGCTGCCGCGCCACGCGATCGTCGACTTCGATCGGAATGCCGAGATTGCGGCCCAGATCGGAGGCCACCGCTTCCACTGCCGTTTCGGAATAGCTGAGGAGGTTGTGGCGCCAGCCCGCCATCGACCGCGGCGCCTTGCGGCCGACGTCGATCGAGCCACGCCGCCGATCGAGAGTCAGCGTCTGTCCTGCCGACAAGGGCACGGATTGCCGTTCCGGATTGAACAGAACCTTGCCCTCGATGACCTCGAGCGACAGCCTGGAGGGATCGTGGATGAGATTGAAGACCGTTCCCACGTCCTGAATGTGCCCATCGCCCGCCGCCACGCGGAAGGGGCGCGATGGATCGTGCTTGACGAAAAAGGTCGCTTCGCCCGAGGCAAGTTCGGCGAAACGGTCGTCGGCCCGATCCAGGACGAGACGCGTCGCGCCATTCAGCTCCGCATAGGTGCCTCCGCCGATGTCGACCCGTGCCTTCTGACCGGCGAGCGTGGCGACTGCATAATGTTCCGGAGCCGAATGCGAGAGCGGCAGGATCGCAAAGGTCAGAACGAGCATGGCCGCGATCGCGCCGGGCGCCATCAGCCATCGCGCGACACGCGTGCCGGGGCGCCCACCCGCCGGCACGACGGCATCGTCATTGTCGTTCGAGTGAACCGCCGGATCGGGCAGATGCGCGGCGTCCAGATCGAGATCGGCAAGCGCCACCTCGTCATAGGCGGCCGAATGCGCCGGATCGGCTTCGAGCCATTCGGTGAACGCCCGCCAATCGTCGGCGTCGCCGTGGCTGACGCGGATCCGCCATTCGATCGCCTGCTGAAATGCGTCCCCGACCATGGTCCTCCTCGCTCAGGGACGCCGCAGACCGGGAGAATCCGCATCGAGGCGGTTCTGGACGGCGATGACGGCCTGATAGGCCTTTTGCAGGTGCTTTTCGACGGCGCTGACGCTGATGCCGATCTCTTCCGCAATCTGCCGCTGAGGGACGGCGTCGATCCGGAAACGCCGGAAGATCGCAACCGTGCGTTCGGGAAGTGCTGCGAGTGCCTGCGACACCCGCTGCAGGCGGTCCCTGTCGATCAGATGCTGCTCGGCCGAAGGCGCATCGTCGATGGCCGGCAAAGCGCCGCCACGCCGATCGCTCCAATCCTCCTCGCGCCGTCTCCGGCGAGCGGCGCCGCGGCGTCGGTCGAGCAGCAAATTGTCGACCACGCGGCAAAGATAGGCCTGGGGATCCGCGACCGGGCCGATGTCGCGCGTCGCCAGCTTCACGAAAGCATCCTGGAGGATGTCCTCGGCTTCGTCGGGAGCGACGCGTCGCGCGGCGAGAAAGCGCAGCAATCCCGGGCGATTGTCGATCACCAGTTTCTGAAGACCGCTCGCGGGAATGTCCGGCTCCTGCCTTCCAGCATCGACCTTGGTCATTCGTGCATCCGTCGGTGGCCCTGATAGAACCGCTGTGCCTGACCCCTGTCTACCACGCGGTACAGTTCACCCCGACGCAGGGCAACCCCTGCCGGCAAAGCGCCGATCGCGGCCGTGACATACGGGCGGTTGCAAATGCGAGGCGGACCCGGGACGGCGACCATTCGCCCACCCCTTGTCGGGCGCCCGGGGCTTGTCCCGGGGCGGGCCAGCGTCACAGCCACCTTGGAGGGGACGGCTATTCGAATTCCTTCGCCCGGCACATGTTGCGGCCGGCGCGGTCCATGACATCCTCGACGCTGTCGCCGGCCAGGATCGTCGCAACGCCGATCGAGGCGGCGATGCGCACCTGGGCGCCGCCGATCTCGAGCGGGCTGTCGGCGATGCAGCGGGCGAGCCGGTCGGCGGTCTCGATCGCGCTATTGTGGTCGAGATGATCGAGGATCAGGCCGAATTCATCGCCGCCGATGCGCGCCAGAACGTCGCTGGTGCGGATGAGGCGCGACAGCAGCCGGGCGACGTGGATCAGCGCCGCATCGCCGGCAAGCCGGCCGTAGCGGGCGTTGATCGCCTTGAGGCCGTCGAGATCGATATGGAGCAGCGCCGCAGGGATGCCGTGGCGGCCGACGGAGCTCACCACCCGCTCGATCTCGGCGAGGAAACGCCGGCGGTTGGGGAGCGGAGTCACCGTGTCGCTGTCGGTCTGCTCCTCCAGCGCGCCGACCCGCTCGCGCATCTCGGCCTGCGAGGCGCGCAGCAAGGCATTTTCATCGGCGAGCTGGTCGATAGCGGCGCGGACGTCCGCGGGCAGATCGGCGCCCTCGAGACTTTCGAACAGCCTGTTGCCTGGAATCTGCTTGCCCACGATATCCTCGCCGAAACGCCGCCCCGCCCATAGCGCCTGAAGGGTTAACGAGGAATTGTTGCAGTCGGACTGTGCGGCGCCGCGGCAGCGGATAAACGTGCCGATTGCCCTGCCCCGGCGTGGCCGATAAGAAGCGCTGCTTCGTTGGGACAAAGCAGGCAGGCAATGGCAGACGAAGCGCCGCTGGTCGGGATCATCATGGGCAGCCAGTCCGACTGGGAGACGATGCGTCATGCATCCGACCTGCTCGACGCGCTCGGCATCGCGCATGAGAATAAGGTCGTCTCGGCGCATCGCACCCCCGACCGGCTCTACGCTTATGCCAAGGGCGCCGCCGAGCGCGGCCTCAAGCTGATCATCGCCGGCGCCGGCGGATCGGCGCATCTGCCCGGGATGGCGGCGTCGATGACGCGGCTGCCGGTGCTCGGGGTTCCGATCGAATCCAAGGCCTTGTCGGGAATCGACAGCCTGCTGTCGATCGTCCAGATGCCGGCCGGCGTTCCGGTGGGGACGCTCGCGATCGGCAAGGCCGGCGCCTCCAACGCGGCCTTGCTCGCCGCGGCGATGCTGGCGACATCCGACGCCGCGCTCGCCGAGCGGCTCGATGCGTGGCGCCGGCAACAGACGGATAGCGTGTCCGAAACGCCCGAATGAGCAGAGGGTCTGTCCTCCTGATTCGTAATCGCCGCGACGGAGCGCATTTTGGCGCACGGCAAGGAGCGCCGGAGGGAGCGATGGTGGATCCATCGTGACCGACAAGCGACGCCGCGGTGCACCAAAATGCGCCCGCCCCGAAGGGGTCGCCCGGAGAGCCGCACCGGACTACGTCGGGCCGCTTCGCCGGGGGCTATGGAGCCCGCCGTGCGCGGCCCTCCTTGCCGGCACACCTCTCCGGGCGATCACGACGGTTACGAATCAGGAGGACAGACCCTGAAACCCGGCTCCACCATCGGCATCGTCGGCGGCGGCCAGCTCGGGAGGATGCTGGCGGTCGCGGCGGCGCAGCTCGGCTACGCGTGCCACGTCTATGCGCCCGACGAAGCGCCGCCCGCGGCCGCGGTCGCCGGCCGGTTCACCCGCGGCCGCTTCGATGACGAAGCGGCGCTGGCCCGGTTCGGGGCAAGCGTCGACGTCGCCACCTACGAATTCGAGAATATCGCCGCCGGGCCGCTGAGCGCGCTGGCCCGCGAGACACCGCTGTTTCCACCGCGCAAGGCGCTGGAGATCGCGCAGGACCGCCTGGACGAGAAGAGCTTCGTCGCGGAGCTCGGCGGCCGCAGCGCGGCGTTCGCGCCGGTCGACGATATGGCGGGGCTCGAAGCGGCCCTGAAAGACGTTGGAACGCCGGCGATCCTCAAGACCCGGCGCTTCGGCTATGACGGCAAGGGCCAGGCCCGGATCGCCGAGCCCGCGGCCGCGACGGCGGCCTGGAAGGCGATGCACGAAGCGCCCGCGATCCTGGAAAGCCTGGTGACGTTCGAAGCCGAATTCTCGATCCTGCTGTGCCGCTCGGCCGGGGGCGACATGGTGAGCTGGGATCCGCCGGCCAATGTCCATGAAGCCGGCATCCTGCGCAGCTCGACCGTTCCCGCCGGCGGGCTGATCGCGGCGCAGGCCCCGGCCGCGCTGGCCTTGGCGCGAAGCATCGCCGAAACGCTCGATTACGTGGGCGTGCTGACGCTCGAATTTTTCGCCTCGGCGGACGGCCCTTTGTTCAACGAAATGGCGCCGCGCGTCCACAACAGCGGCCATTGGACGATCGAAGGCGCCGTGACCTCGCAGTTCGAAAACCATGTTCGCGCGATCTGCGGCCTGCCGCTCGGCGCGACCGACCGCACCGCGCCGCG
>DATFHP010000052.1:0-7324 GCA_035248285.1 Allosphingosinicella sp.
ATGGCGCACGCCGAACTTGATCCGGAGAAGCTAAATACCATATTGGCGGCATCCGACGTCTCTTCGGTGATCGAAGAGCTACGTCTGGAACAAGGACTGGCTTTTTCCTTTACCCGCCGAGATGCCGATTCGGAACGCGCCCGACGTGACCTCGTTCTGGTGATCGGCACATTGGCGGCAAGGCCGGGTCTCGACGCCGCATTGGCGGCGGCGACGGCGCGGTTGAAGGACAGGGGCGAAGAGGCGGCGTTCCTCGAGCAGCAGCGGCTCAAGGCGGCGCGGGACGAGGCGGACAGGCAGCTCGCTACGCTGATCGAAGGCGATGCGGAGCTGGCTGACAGGAATTAGGGTAGCAATGTCGAAAGCGAACATGGCCGAGGCGGACAAGCCGGAGAGCGGCGACGCTCCTCTCATCGATCTCAACGAGGCCTCGATCAAGAAGCTGCTCGGGCGCGCCAAGAAGCGCGGCTACCTCACGGTCGACGAGCTCAACGACGCGCTCCCGCAGGATCAGATGTCCACCGATCAGATCGAGGATGTGATGTCCGCGCTGTCCGAGATGGGCATCAACATCGTCGAGAATGAGGAAGCCGAGGAAGAGGAAGGCGAGGCCGAGGTCGACGCGGCGCCCGACGACAGCGCCGAGCTGGACGACGGCGCGCGCTTCATCGTCGAGAAGAAAAAGGAAACCGTCGACCGCACCGACGACCCGGTCCGCATGTACCTGCGCGAGATGGGCGCGGTCGAGCTGCTGTCGCGCGAGGGCGAGATCGCCATCGCCAAGCGCATCGAGGCCGGTCGCGACACGATGATCTGGGGGCTTTGCGAAAGCCCGATCACCTTCAACGCGATCATCGAATGGTCGAGCGCGCTCAACGACGGCGAGATGCAACTGCGCGAGATCCTCGATCTCGACGCCATGCTGTCCAAAGGCCCGACGCCCGAGCAGGTCGAAGGCGACGAGGAAGGCGGCGACGAGATCAGCGAGAAGACCGCCGGCCCCTCCTACAAGGAAGAGGAGGATATCGAGGAGGTCGAGGAAGAGCCCGACGAGGATGAGGAGAATCTGGTCGAGCGACGCACGCCGCGGCCCACCGAGGAGGATGACGAGGACAATACGCTCTCGCTCGCGGCGATGGAGGAATTGCTCAAGCCCCAGGCGCTCGAGAAATTCGCCAACATCACCTCGCTGTTCAAGAAATTCTCCAAGCTGCAGACTTCCCGCATGGAGTCGATGGGCGCCGGCAACGATTTCGCCGCCGGCGACGAGAACAAATATCAAAAGCTGCGCGAGCAGCTCACGGCCGAGGTGGAAAGCGTTCAGTTCCACAGCGCCAAGATCGAATATCTGGTCGACCAGCTGTACAGCTACAACCGCCGCCTGACCGCCCTCGGCGGTCAGATGCTGCGTCTCGCCGAGCGCCACAAGGTGCCGCGCAGGCAGTTCCTCGAACTCTACATGGGCCACGAGCTGGACGAGGCCTGGGCCGACAAAGTGTGCGGGATCGACAAGAAATGGTCGGCCTTCTGCAGCCAGGAGGCCGGGGCGATCGACCGCATCCGATCCGAGATCTCCGACATCGCCCAGGCCACCGGCATGAGCCTGGCCGAATTCCGCCGCATCGTGAACCAGGTGCAGAAGGGCGAGCGCGAGGCGCGGATCGCCAAGAAGGAGATGGTCGAGGCCAACCTGCGGCTCGTCATCTCCATTGCCAAGAAATACACCAACCGCGGCCTGCAGTTCCTGGACCTGATCCAGGAGGGCAATATCGGGCTGATGAAGGCGGTCGATAAGTTCGAATATCGCCGCGGCTACAAATTCTCGACCTACGCGACCTGGTGGATCCGCCAAGCGATCACGCGTTCGATCGCCGATCAGGCGCGCACCATCCGGATCCCCGTCCATATGATCGAGACGATCAACAAATTGGTCCGCACGAGCCGCCAGATCCTGCACGAGATCGGCCGCGAGCCGACCCCCGAGGAGCTCGCCGAGCGGCTGTCGATGCCGCTCGAGAAGGTGCGCAAGGTGATGAAGATCGCCAAGGAGCCGATCAGCCTCGAAACGCCGATCGGCGACGAGGAGGACAGCCATCTCGGCGATTTCATCGAGGACAAGAATGCCGTGATCCCGGTCGACGCCGCGATCCAGGCCAATCTCAAGGAAACCGTCACGCGCGTGCTCGCCTCCCTGACGCCGCGCGAGGAACGCGTGCTCCGGATGCGCTTCGGCATCGGCATGAACACCGATCACACGCTGGAGGAGGTCGGGCAGCAATTCTCGGTGACTCGCGAACGTATCCGCCAGATTGAGGCCAAGGCGCTCAGGAAGCTGAAGCACCCCTCGCGCAGCCGCAAGATGCGCAGCTTCCTGGACCAGTGAGGGCCGCACGGTCCGCCAAGGGCGACTGCCCTCGCTGATCTGATCACACCGAACGGGCGGGGTTCCTGCCCTTATCCCTATCTCCGTCTTAACGAAGACGCCCCCCAATCCTCATCAACTGGATAACGGCGCGTAAACCCCGTTTTTACGCGACTGGTATAGCTGCGGTCCCTTAGGGCTGTGCACGACAGCGCTTCGGAGGGCATTCATGGCTTCAGTATCGGCCGACAAAGCACCAGAGGCGCAAACCAGCGGACTCCTGTCGGCCTGCGTGAGCGGCCACGGCAGCGCGTCGCATCCCTATCTCGGCAGCGACGAGTTGCTCAGGGGGTCGCATTCCGCTCGCAATCAGGCCGATGCCGTGCATTTCCTGTGCGTGCTGCATGGCCGTTATCCAGGCGTGATCGATCATGCCGCCAATCGCATCGCCGATCCGCTCGCACGCGCCTGGTTCAACGGCGCGATCGAAGGATTCGGCGCGGAGCGGGCGTTCCTGACCAAATTGGCGGTCGCGGTCGGCCCGCTTCCCAGCACGCCGGGCGCCAGCGACAACGACGCCGTGCTGCGGGCCCAGCGCCACGCGGTCGAGATGCTGGCGCAATCTGAGCGTGCCGGCTGCGCGCTCGGGGCCGCCCTGGCGCTGGTGATGGATTGGACCGCCGTCCGGCCCGTCCTCGACTTGGCCGCAAAGCGATTCGGAGTGGAGAGCCCGGTCTCTAGACTGACGGACATGGCCGCCATCCGCAGCCTTGCCGACCGCGTCGAGGGCGGCCCGCCGGTCAAACGTGCGCTGCTGTTCGGGGCCGACCAGATCGCGCTTCAGCATCGCGGCCTGTGGGACCTGCTCGAAGCCCGCCAGCAGGCGCGCGGCATCTACTGACCCGCATCGCGCCGGGTGAGGTCGGCCGCAGCCTGTTCAACCCCCTGCCCCCATGATAACCGCGCCGCGATGAGCGAATTTCGATCCGATCTGCTGCGCCTGCTGTCCGAGCGCGGCTATGTCCACCAGATTACCGACCCCGAGGCGCTCGACACGCTCGCTTCGCGGCAGATCGTGCCCGGCTATATCGGGTTCGACGCGACGGCGCCGTCGCTCCACGTCGGCAGCCTGGTCCAGATCATGATGCTGCGGCGGCTGCAGCAGGCCGGGCACCAGCCGATCGTGGTGATGGGCGGCGGGACGACCAAGGTCGGCGATCCTTCCGGGCGGGACGAAAGCCGGAAGATCCTCGACGACGCGGCGATCCAGGCGAACATCGCCTCGATACGGCGTATCTTCGACCATTTCCTGACGTTCGGCGACGGACCCACCGATGCGGTCATGGTCGACAATGACGACTGGCTCGGTGGCCTCGAATATATTCCGTTCCTGCGCGACGTCGGCACGCATTTCACCATCAACCGGATGCTGAGCTTCGATTCGGTGAAGCTGCGGCTGGATCGCGAGCAGCCGCTCACCTTCCTCGAATTCAACTATATGATCCTGCAGGCCTATGATTTCCTCGAGCTGTCGCGCCGCCTCCAATGCCGGCTCCAGCTCGGCGGATCCGACCAATGGGGCAATATCGTCAACGGCATCGAGCTCGCCCGGCGCATCGACGGGACGCAGCTGCATGGCGTCACGACGCCGCTGATCACCACAGCGGACGGCGCCAAGATGGGCAAGACTGCCGCCGGCGCGGTGTGGCTCAACGCCGACCAGCTCGCGCCTTATGATTATTGGCAGTTCTGGCGCAACACGCAGGACGCCGACACCGGCCGTTTCCTGCGGCTGTTCACCGATCTGCCGCTGGACGAGATCGCACGGCTCGAAGCGTTGCAGGGCAGCGAGATCAACGAGGCCAAGAAGATCCTTGCCGACGCCGCCACCGCGATGGCGCATGGCGAGGACGCGGCGAGGCGCGCCTCGGACACCGCACGCGACACGTTCGAGCAGGGCGCGATCGGCGCGGGCCTGCCGACGCTGGCGATTCCGGCGGAGGGAATCAGCATCGTGCTCGCAAACACCCAATTGGGTTTCGCCAGCTCGAACAAGGAAGCGCGGCGCAAGCTCGAGGAAGGCGCGATCCGGGTGAACGACGAGAAGATCTCCGATCCGGCCTTCATCGTCCGTCCCGGCGACAAGGTGAGCTTCGGCGCCAAGAAACATGGGCTGATGGTCGGGATCGACTGAACCGATCCGTTCGGCCTGAGCCTGTCGAAGGCCTTTCCGTTTCCTTTTGGATTGAAGGTGGACTGGGCTTGGACAAGCTCAGCCCGAACGGAAAAGTCACCCGCTCCGCAGTAGCCCCACCGCTGCGTCCCGCTCCATCAGATAGAGCAATATGCGCGCCGCTTGGCCGCGTTCGCCTTCGAGGCCGCCGTCGCGGTCGACCAGCAGCCGGGCATCGTCGTTGGCCATCCGGCTGAGCGCCTGGATCTGCTCGGGGCTGGCAAGGCGGAACTGAACGTCGCCGGACTGGCGCGTGCCCAATATCTCGCCCGCCCCGCGCAGCTCGAGATCCTTTTCCGCGATCAGGAACCCGTCATTGGTGTCGCGCATCAGCTGCAGCCTTGCGCGGGCGGTCTCGCTGAGCGCGGCACCGCGCAGCAGCAGGCAGATCGAACGCATATCGCCGCGTCCGACGCGGCCGCGAAGCTGGTGAAGCTGGGCGAGGCCGAAACGCTCGGCCGCTTCGACGATCATCAGGCTGGCATTGGCAACGTCGACCCCGACCTCGATCACGGTCGTCGCCACCAGGACCTTGATCTCGCCGCGCTGGAAGGCCGCCATCACCGCGTCGCGCTCGGGCCCCTTCATCCGGCCGTGGACCAGACCCACCTGGCCGACGAAGCGCTCGCCCAGCCGGCGCGCCCGTTCCTCGGCCGCAGCCTCGTCCATAGCCTCGCTTTCCTCGACCAGCGGGCAGACCCAATAGGCCTGATGACCTCCGGCGATGTGGCGCCCAAGCGCTTCGATCACTTCCTCGAGGCGCGCGCCGCTCAGTACCCGCGTCTCGACCGGCTGGCGCCCAGGCGGCATTTCATCGAGGCGGCTGACGTCCATCTCGCCAAACCGGGTCAGGGTCAGCGTCCGCGGAATCGGGGTGGCTGTCATCACCAGCAGATGCGGCGGCCGTTCGGCCTTTTCGGTGAGCATGAGGCGTTGGGCGACGCCGAAGCGATGCTGTTCGTCGACCACCGCCAGACCCAATTGTTTGTAAGCCACTGTCTGCTGAAAGATGGCGTGGGTTCCGACCAGGAGCTGGATCGATCCGTCGGCAAGCCCCATCAGGATCGATTCGCGCGCCTTGCCCTTCTCGCGGCCGGTCAGGATCGCGACATTGACCGGGACCCCGGCGAGCAGGCGCGACAGATTGTCGTGATGCTGGCGGGCGAGAATCTCGGTGGGCGCAAGCAGCACGCCTTGCGCGCCCGCTTCGACCGCCGTCAGCAGCGCCATCAGCGCCACCAAGGTCTTGCCCGAACCCACGTCTCCCTGCAGCAGCCGAAGCATCGGCATTTCCTGCTGCAGATCGCCTTCGATCTCGCCGATCGCGCGAGCCTGCGCGGCGGTCGGCGCATAAGGAAGCCTGAGTCGGTCCCGCAGCGCACCGGTGCCGCGCAGCGGCACGCCGCGTCGGCGGCGCGAGGACGCCCGCACCAGCATCCAGGCAAGCTGGTTGGCGAATATCTCGTCATAGGCGAGCCGCTCGCGCGCCTTGGCATCGGCCGGATCATGGTGCGCCGTCTCCAGCGCGCCCTTCCATGCGGACCAGCCGCGCGCGCCGAGCAGGCTCGGCTCGATCCATTCGCCGAGCGCCGGCGTCCGTGCCAGCGCCTGGCCCGCGAGCTGCCCCATGCGGTTGTTGGTCAGGCCTTCGGACAGGGCGTAGACCGGCTCGCGCGCGGCCAGGCTGCCCGCCTCGGCGAGCGGCAGCACATGGTCGGGATGAACGATCTGAAGCTCCTGCCCGTAGCTTTCGAGCTTGCCGGAAACCAGCCGCGGCTGGCCAAGCGGCAGCTGCTTCTTCGCCCAGCCGGGATTGTTGAAATAGACCAGGGCGAGAGTGGCGCCCGCCCGGTCTTCCGCGATGATCCGGTGCGGGCTGCGTCCCCTCCCCTCGCGATGTTCGACCGGGGTGACGGCGATGCTGATCACGCGCCCGGCATCGGCCGGATCCAGCCTTTCCACACGCACGCGATCGATCCAGCCTACCGGCAAGTGAAACAGCACATCGACCACGCGTTCGAGCCCCAGCCGTTTGAGCGGCTTGGCGAGCCCGGGTCCGATGCCTCTCAGCACCTCCACCTCGGCGAACAGCGGATTGAGAATGTCGGGCCTCATACCTAGATAAGGCTATCGCTTTCCGGCAGGCATCGCCAGCGCCCGCCGGGCAATTCCGCTTGCCGACCGTATCGGGGAACCAATGGACCGCGCCGCCCGTCTCAAACGCCTGCACTTTCGCGCGTGGCATCGCGGCACCCGCGAGGCCGACATGCTGATCGGCGGCTTTGTCGATCGGCACGCCGCCGGCTGGAACGATGACGAGATCGCCTGGTACGAGCTGTTCCTCGAGGAGCAGGACGTCGACATCATGGCCTGGGCGATCGGAGCCCAATCTCCTCCGGCGCGCTACCAAGGCGCGATGATGCGCGCGCTCCAGACGCTCGACTATATCAAGCCGCCCGAATGAGCGACGCCAGGATTATGAGCCGCCCCTCGCCGGCACAGGGAGGGGCGCCCGAGACATTGCAGCGAATCATCGCGGCGCCCGAACCGCTGACGCTATCCGGTGTGCCGACCGGCTTCCTGCCGTGGCTTGCCGCCGATCTCGCCCGCGCCGCCAAGGGCCGCGCCCTGTTCATCGCTCCCGACGAAGCGGAGATGCGCCACCTCGCGGACGCCGCGCACTTTTTCGCGCCCGAGCTCGAGACATTGGTCTTTCCGGCCTGGGATTG
>DATFHP010000053.1:0-70111 GCA_035248285.1 Allosphingosinicella sp.
CACGGCGGCGGAGACGATCGTGGGGGAGGGCGGCCGCTGCTTGGCCGTGACGGCGGATTTGGATGACCAGAGCGCGCGGGAACAGCTTGTAAGACAGGCCAACGACACGTTCGGCAAGATTGATATCGCCGTTTTGAATACGCGCGGTCCTTCGACGGGAAATCTTCGGCAATTGGGCCTGGCCGAATGGGATCAGGCTTATCAGTCTATGATCAGGCCCGTCGTCGATCTGATCAACCGGCTCGCTCCGGCGATGAGCGAGCAGGGCTGGGGCCGTCTGCTGACCATCACATCGTTTGCGACAAAATCTCCGGTGGATGAGCTCGGGCTGTCGGGCAGTCTGCGTGGCGCGCTGACGGGCCTTATGCGGGTTCTTGCGAACGAATTGGGGCCGAGCGGGGTAACCGCCAACAGTATATTGCCCGGCTATACGGAAACGGAGAGGGTGCGGGCCGTCATAGCGTCCCAAGCCAATAGTGCCGGCACCTCCGCCGAGGAGGAATCCGCGAGGATAGCCCGAAATATACCGGTCGGCCGCATTGCGACGCCGGAAGAGTTTGCCGCGGTGGCGGCCTTCCTCGTAAGCGGCCCGGCCGGCTACATAAATGGTCAGGCTATCGTCGTCGACGGCGGCCTGATCCGGACAATAATATAGCCGCGGTTTAGAGGCTGCCGGAAGCGAAAGCCCCGCATCTTCTTGGCGGTGTCGGCCGCGTCTGTCACAGACCTCCTCCCAGCTCATCCTCGATGTGCGCCCGGATGATCTCCCGCACGCTTTCCTGCTTTCGGAAGCCGAGGCTCAAGGCAAACCGATCGTCGAATTCCCAGGGCCAGGTCTCGACAACCCTGGCGACCTCGGGATCAGGTTCATATTTGATCCGCCGTACCGCAGCGTCGCCTGCAATGTCCCGCAAGGCCTCGATCTGTTCGGCGACCGAGACCGAGAGGCCGGGCATGTTAAGGTTTCTGGCCGCCCCAAGCGCCGCCGTGTCCAGGGTCGCGGCATGAAGAAAGAATTCAATCGCCGATCGCGGGCCCGTCATCCAGTGACGGGTGGTGTCCGGGACGGGCAGCACCGCCTCTTCGCCGATCAGGGGCTCGCGGAGGATGCTGGAAAAGAAGCCTGAGAGGGCCGCATTCGGTGCCCCCGGCCTGATACAGATCGTCGGCAGGCGCAGGCCTATACCGTCCAGGAAGCCGCGGCGGCTGTAATCCGAAAGCAACAGCTCCAAGGCTGCTTTCTGCGTCCCGTAGCTCGTCCTCGGCGTAAGCGCCGTATCCTGATCGATGGTGTCCGGAAAAGGGGGGCCGAAGACTGCGATCGAGGAGCTGAAGATGACTTTTGGGGTGTATCGGCGCGTTTGCCCGACGGTACGGATGGCTTCGAATAGGTTGAGCCCGCCCATCAAGTTGACGTGGAGCCCTTTTTCGAACTCGCGTTCGGCCTCTCCCGACACGATGGCGCCCAGGTGGAAAATGACGTCGGGTCCCTCTTTGACCAGATCGCGCACCTCCTCGCCCTTCGCGAAGTCCGCGCGAACGAACTCGGACGATCCGTCCGCGGCCGGCTCCTTCGGCGGCACGATATCGGTCAAGGTAAGGCGGGTGATCGGCTTGGCGCCGAGCTTGCCGTCCCGCATCAGGCGACGTGCAAGCTTGTTCCCCAGCATGCCGCTGGCCCCGCTGACCAAAATATGCATCTCGTCTCCTCTTGCCTGTCTCCGCCCGAAGGGATGCCGCGGGCCGCGCGCATGCCTGCCCGCGCACCGGGGCGTGCCGGCTCGCGGCTGTCACGGATCTATCTGGAGCTCGACCGGCGGCAATCCGTCGATCTCGAATCGGAATGTTTGCCCAGGCCGGGGAAATTTCGTGGGAACGATCGCGCCGGTCATGACGATCTGCCCGGGCGCCAGCGCTTCGCCCGCCTGATCGAGATGATCCGCGAGCCAGCCCACCACGTTGCAGGGATGCCCCAGCACGTCGTTGCTGGATCCGGACTGCACGTGCTCGCCGTCGACGTAAAGGGCGCCGGTCAGGCCCTCCAGCGCCTCGGCGCCCGAGATTGGAATTCCTTCCCCGAGCACGATACCTGCATTCCAGCTATTTTCCGCGACGATGGAAGCGGCGTCCAGCTGCGCATAATCGGCGTCGCGATCTTCCACGATCTCGAAAGCGGCATAAATCCTGTCGATACATTGTGCGATCGCTGCCTTGTCCTTGCGCGCCGGGCCGGTTGGAAGGCGGCGCGCGATCCTCACCGCCATTTCGCTTTCGATGCCGAGCCTGACGAACTGGGCATTCGAGAGGACGGCGGGGCTGGACAGCGCCCGGCCTCCCAGGACGACACCGGCGATCGGCTGGTTCACGCCCGCCATTGCCCACATGGCGGGATTGGTCAGGCCGACCTTATAACCGATCGGCACGCCGTCTCCCCGGTCGATATAGGCCTGGACGACGTGGCGCTGCGCCGCATAGGCCAGGGGAAGCCCGATCGGTTCGCGGTTGGAGCGGATGGGGGTGAAGGTTCGGCGGGTCTTCTGCGCCTCCAGGAGGTCGCGAGCAATCATCGCGGACTGTGCCAGCTCTTCGCGCATCGCCTCTGATCCCCTCCGTCCCAATTGATCTTACGTTGCGAGCTAATGCGGATCCGCCGGAACGCCGGCGCGGCTGCCGCCCACCAGAAAGTCGAGATCCGCGCCCTGGTCCGCCTGCAGGACATGATCGACATACAGCTTTTCATATCCGCGCACGGCCGGCATCGGCGGGGGCTTCCACTCTGCCTTGCGCTTGGCGAGTTCGGCTTCGTCGACCTCTAGATGCAGCCGGCGCGCGGCGACATCGACCTCGATCCTGTCGCCCGTGCGCACCAGTGCCAGTACCCCGCCAAGCGCGGCCTCCGGTGCCACGTGGAGGATGACCGTGCCGTAGGACGTGCCGCTCATGCGCGCATCGGAGATGCGGATCATGTCGCGCACCCCGGCTTGAAGGATCTTGCGAGGAAGCTCCAGGCAACCGACCTCGGGCATGCCGGGATAGCCCTTGGGTCCGGCATTCTTGAGCACCAATATGTCCTCGGGCGCGACGTCCAGGTCCGGGCCGTTGATCCGATCCTTATACTCCTGATAATTGTCGAACACGACCGCACGGCCGGTGTGCCGCATCAGCTCGGGCGAGGCCGCCGATGGCTTCAGCACGGCGCCCTGCGGTGCCAGATTGCCCTTCAGGACGGCAATGCCGCCCTTTTCCGTCAGGGGATTGGCGCGCGTCCTGATCACGTCATCGTTGAAACATTCGGCGTTCTCGCAATTCTCCCAGAGGGTCCGGCCGTTCACCGTCATCGCGTCCTTGTGGATGAGTTCCTCCAGGCGCCTGATGACGACCGGCAGGCCGCCGGCGTAATAATAATCTTCCATCAGATAGCGACCGGAGGGCATCAGGTTCACCAGCGTCGGCACGTCGCGGCCGAGCCTGTCCCAATCGTCGAGGCCGATGTCCACGCCCATCCGGCCTGCGATCGCGATCAGATGAATCACGGCATTGGTCGAGCCGCCCACGGCGCCGTTGACGATGATCGCGTTCTCGAAGGCGGCGCGCGTCAAGATGGAGGACATGCGCACGTCCTGTCGCACCATCTCGACGATGCGCCGGCCGGCGAGCTGCGCCAGCACGGAACGCCGCGAGTCCGCCGCCGGGATGGCCGCGTTCTGCGGCAAGGCCATGCCGAGCGCTTCGGCCATATTGGCCATGGTCGAAGCGGTGCCCATCGTCATGCAATGGCCGATCGAACGGCTATTGCCTTCCTCGGCCTCGATGAAGTCGTTCCACTGGGCACGTCCGGCCCGCACCTCCTCGTCAAATTGCCAAAGCGTCGTGCCGGAGCCGATTTCCTGGCCACGATAACGTCCGTTGAGCATCGCGCCGCCCGACACGGTGATGGTCGGCAGGTCGCAGCTTGCGGCGCCCATCATCAACGCCGGCGTCGTCTTGTCGCAGCCGACGAGCAGCACCAGGCCATCCAACGGGTTGGCCCTGATCGACTCTTCGACGTCCATCGAGGCGAGGTTGCGATAGAGCATCGCAGTCGGCCGCATCAGCGTCTCGCCGAGCGACATCACCGGAAATTCCAGCGGAAATCCGCCGGCTTCGAGCACACCGCGCCGCACGCGCTCCGCCAGATCGCGGAGATGGGCATTGCAGGGCGTGAGCTCCGACCAGCTGTTGCAGATGCCGATGACCGGGCGGCCGTCGAACATGTCGCCCGGCTGGCCTGGCCCGCGCAACCAACCGCGCGACATGAACGTGTTCACGTCGTTGCGCCCGAACCAGCTCGTGCTGCGCAGCTTCTTCATGGGGCACGTCCTTTTCGATTCACGGGCGTCTTTCAGACGCGCGGATAATCCAGCAGCAGTGAGCGATCGAGGTCGGCAACCGACGTGCAGCCAAGCAATGTCATGACGACCCGCATCTCGGCCTCGATCATGCGCAGCAGATGCGCGACGCCCGTCTCGCCTGCCGTGCCGAGGGCGAATACCCAGGCGCGTCCAAGCAACACCGCCTTGGCGCCGAGGGCCAGCATGCGCACGACGTCGAGCCCCGACCTCATACCGCCGTCCACCATCACGGTCAGAGAATCTCCGACGGCATCGACGATCGGCGCCAGCATGGCGGCGGTGGAGGAGACTCCATCGAGTTGCCTGCCGCCATGATTGGAGACGACGATGCCGCTGGCTCCGATCGATACCGCGGTCTTCGCGTCGGCGACGTCCAGAATGCCTTTCAAAAGGAAGGGCCCATCCCAATGGGCGCGCAGAAAATCGAGGTCGGACCAGGTGACGGTGGGATCGAAATTGCGCGCGACCCAGCCGAAATAATCCTCCAGCCCGGTACGGCCCGCGAGCACGCTGGCCATATTTCCCAAGCCCAGTGGACGGCCGCGCAAGGCGACGTCCCAACTCCAGCGCGGGCGCGACAGCGCTTGCAGCGTTCTTTGCAGGCTGCCGCGCCAGCCCGATGCGGCCGTCAAGCCGGTGCGGTGGTCGCGATAGCGAGGGCCGGTGACCGGCACATCGACAGTGAAAACGAGCGCCCGGCAGCCGGCCGCGCTTGCCCTCGCCAGCAATTCCTTCATGAAGCCGCGGTCGCGGATCATATAGGCCTGGAACCAGAAGCCACGGCCGGCATCGCGGGCCACCTCTTCGATCGGACAGACCGAATTGTTCGACAGCACGAATGGAATATTGGCCGTCTTGGCCGCGCGAGCGGCCTGCACCTCGCCGCGCCTGGCGTTCATGCCGGCGATGCCCACCGGCCCCAATATCACCGGCATCGCGGCTGATTGACCGAACCAGCTTGTGGTAAGATCGACCTCAGCCACCTTTCGCAGCACTGGCTGACGGAAGCGCACCTTGCGAAGGTCCGCCTCGTTGGCGTCCATCGTTTGTTCCGAAAAGCATCCGCCATCGATATATTCGAACAGGAACGGGGGCAGGCGTCGCCGTGCCAGCGCGCGATAATCCTGCGGTCGGACGGCCTTCATTCCGGTTCCGCTTCATGCAGGAAGCGCCGGTCGCCGCGCCTCGGCCTTCCGCGCCCCTCGCTCATAACACGCGCGTCGGCAGCGGCAGGCCGGCGAAATAGGCTGCGAGATTGTCCAACACCAACCGGCCCATCGCCGTCCGCGCCTCCACCGTCGCCGATCCCAGATGAGGCTGGACCACCACTCGATCGGAAGCAAGCAGCTTGGCCGGAACGTGCGGCTCGTCGGCAAATACATCGAGGCCCGCGGCGCCGAGCCGTCCTTCCGTGATCGCGGCGACCAGCTCCGCCTCATCCACTAGGCTGCCCCGGGCGATGTTGATGAGCGTGCCGTCGGGGCCGAGCGCATCGAGGACAGGCCGGCCGATCATGCCTTGCGTCTGCGCGGTTGCCGGCGCTGCCAGGATTAGGATGTCGACGTCCTTCGCCAACGCTTCGAGGTTGGCGACATAGCGCCAGGGCGCGCCCTCGACCGGGCGGCGGTTATGATAGGCAATTTCCTTCATCATCGGTTCCGTGCGCGTTGCGATCGCACGTCCGATCCGGCCCAAGCCGACGATCCCCAGCATGCGGCCGGAAACGCGCCGCGTGAGGGGAAAGCTCTCGCCGCGATCCCATGCGCCTTCGCGCACGAACCGATCGGCGGCGGGCAACCGGCGAATGGTGGCGAGCATCAGCGCGATCGCCAGATCGGCCACGTCGTCGGTGAGTACGTCCGGGGTGGACGTCACGCGGATTCCGCGTGCGCGGGCGGCACCGATGTCGACGGCGTCCACGCCCACGCCATTGACGGCGATGATTTCCAGTCGAGGGAGGCTGCCGATCAGATCGGCATCCGCGCCCATGGTGCCGTTCGTGACCAAGGCCACCGCCGATTCCGCCCCGGGCGCTTGCGCGTCGACAACCCGATAGACGGTGCGCAGGCGGCCCTCGATCTCCGGGATCAGGGCATGAGCACGATAGGCGACGCAATATTTCATGAACGCGTCCGAATGGCGGCACGGGATGGTACGATCACAGTCCCGGCGCGCGGCTGGCTGGCCCAACCGACCCCCTGAAAAGCGCGCCGACAAATGGCTAGAGGACGGGGGACCAAGGATGACAAAAACGGATCGCAGGTGAACTTTCTAGTCCAATAAGCGCAACCTTCAGGGGCGGCTGCGTTAACGGAGGAATGGCTGCGCCGAGCCGGTAGTATCGTTCCGACATGGCATCCTAGCCAATGTCATGGGGATCGAACGATCCGGGGCAGCGAACGACTGGAGACAGGTGTGGACATTGCGGTAATCGGCGGCGGTCACGGATCCTACGCGGCGGCGGCCGATCTATCGGACCATGGGCATTCGGTGCGCCTGTGGCGCCGCGATGCCGAGGCGCTGTGGCCGGTGCTCGAAACCGGCACGATCCTCCTGAAGGATCGCTCGGGCGAGCGGCCGGTGAAAATTGCATTGGTTACCGCCGATCTCGGGGCCGCTTTGCAGGATGCCCAGCTCGTGCTGGTGCCCTTGCCTGCGACCGTGCAGCCGGACCTGGCTCGCAATATGGCGCCGCATCTTCGCGACGGACAGGTCGTGTTCCTTACTCCGGGTACGTTCGGCAGCATGATCTTCGCCAACGCTCTGCGCGCGGCAGGGAACGATGCGAAGATCATATTCGCCGAGACGCCGACATTGCCGTGGCTGGCGCGCAAGCATGGGCCCCGGACGGTCGCGGTCACGACGCGCACCACAACCTTGCCCACGGGCGTCTTTCCGGCGGCTTCGACGGACGAAGCCCTTGCCACCATCCGTAGTGCCTTTCCCGAAGCGGTCGCCACCCGCGACGTCCTCGACGTCGTATTGCTCAATGGCGGGCCTCTCATCCATCCGCCCCTGATCCTGATGAATGCTGCGCCGATTGAGCATTTCGACCGATGGGACATTCACAAGGAGGGCACGCAGGCATCGGTCCGCGCCGTCCATGACGCGCTGGACGGCGAGCGCATCGCCGTCCGCGAAGCGCTTGGATATGGCGAACCCCATTGGCGGCTGGCCGATCACTATGGTGTGGGCGGAAAGAAATCCATGTACGGCGACATGGCGCATGATCGGCTCACCGCAAGCGGCGATTGGAACGAAAAGCTCGACCTGCAAACCCATCGTTACATGCGCGAGGATGTGCAGCTCGGGCTGACGCTGATGGCGTCGTTCGGCGCGCTGGCGGGCGTCCCGATGCCGGTAGCGAACGGCCTCCTGGCGATTGCATCGGCCGTGACCCGAGAGGATCTTGTCGCAAACGGGCGGACCCTCGCCAGCCTTGGGCTGGACGGCTGCTCTCCGGCATCGCTCAAGGCGCTGGTCCAGACGGGATTTGCGCAGTGAGTCTGGAAACGATTGCGATCGTCGGGCCGGGGCGGATCAATCGCGGCGTCGCGCAAGCCTTCCTCTGGGCAGGTCATCCGGTCACCGTCGTCGATCTCAAGCGGCGCGACGAAGCCGATTGCGCGCGGGTCGAGGCCCTCGTTCGGGACGAGATTGCGCAAGGACTCGACATGCTGGTGCGCATGAAGCGCACCGACAAGGAGGGTGCCGATGCGATGCATGGCCGGCTTGCCTTCGTTCGAGCGGAGGATTCCGCCGAGGCGTTGGGGGCGGCGGACATCATCATCGAAGGCGTGCCCGAAGATCTGGCGATCAAGGAAGCGGTTCTACGCGAAATCAGTCGCGCCAACGGCGACGCCATCATCGCCTCCGGGACATCGACGATGATGGCGGACGAGCTGGCTGCGTTCGTCGATCGTCCGGAGCGGTTTCTCAACGCCCACTTTCTCAATCCGGCATGGCTGATACCGTTGGTGGAGCTGAGTCCTTCAGCCGTTACCGACGAGGCTGTCGTCGAGACGATGCATGCGCTCCTTGCCAGGAGCGGCAAGCAGCCGATCCGGTGCAAGCCGTCACCCGGCTACATTGTGCCCCGGGTCCAGATGCTCGCGGGCAACGAGGCGATTCGGCTGCTTCAGGAGGGCGTCGCGACCGCAGAGGATATCGATCGCGCGCTGCGCATCGGTTTCGCGCTGCGCTTCACCGTGCTCGGGTTCCTCGAGTTTGCCGATTGGGGTGGAATTCATATGGGCAGGTTTGCCGGCGACTACCTTGCGAGCCGGCTCAAAGGCGAGCATTTCCGGGCGCCGCCGATCATCGACGAGATGCTGGCGCAAGGCGCCAGCGGCATGTACGCGGGCCGCGGCTTCTTCGATTACGAGGGGCGGGACCTCAAGGCTTATCGCGATGGCGTGACCGAGCGCCTTCTCGACCTGATCGACCATGTCGGCTTGTTTCCCGCGGCTGGGTGCGCGGAAGGCGAGGCGTCTCCGGCAGGCTGAACCCGCGCTGGCGCTTACCGTACAGAGCTTGCACGAGTGGAGTAGTGATCGGGAGGGGGTTCACTCTAAGCGTCGGAGATAGCGAGGACCGAACGATATCGGCCGCGTTGCCGAGGATAATCTTGTGAAAACAGTACAGGCCAGTGCGGACAGCGGCGCTGCCGCGCTCACGTTGGAGGCGCTTCTCGCCGACGTGCGGGCGCGGCGCGAGGAGATCGAGGCGCTGCGCCACGTCCCGCAGGACATCGTCGACGGCTTGCGGGCCATTGGGTTGTACAGGGCCAACGTTCCAACCTCGCTCGGCGGGGAGGGGCGGCCGCTCGCGGACGTGCTGCGGCTTATCGAGCGCATCTCCGAGGCCGACGCGTCGGTGGGTTGGGTGGCGAGTTTCGCGCCTCAGGGGGCGAATTATATGGGCGCGCTCGCGCCTCACCGCCTTCGCGAGATCTATGCCAACGGGCCGGATGTCGTCGGTGCGGGCGGCCTGTTCCCCCTGCAGCCGGCCGAACGCGTTCCCGGCGGCCTGCTCGTCAATGGCCGCTGGAAGTTCGGAAGCGGATGCATGGGCGCCGACTGGCTGTCGGTTGGTGTGGTGATCCCAGGCGAAGGGGGCGACCCGCCCCCTCCGCGCCTCCTGGTTCTGCCCGCCGAAAAGGTCGAGATCGTCGACAATTGGAACACCGTCGGACTGGCCGGCACGGGCAGCCACGATCTCGTCGTTCGCGACGTGGTTGCGGAGGAGGATTGGTCCTTCATACGCGGCGGCCCAACGAACAGCGACGAGCCGATCTGCCGCTTTCCGTCATTGGCGCTGGCCGCGCTCTGTTTCGCGGTTGTCGGACTCGGCGCCGGACAGGCGGCGGTCGGCGCGATCCGCGAATTGGCCGGCAAGAAGTCCATCACCGGCGCGCCGCGCTTGGGCGATCGTTCCTATGCCCAGATCGGCATCGCGCGCGCCGAAGTTCAGCTCCAGGCCGCGCGGGCGCTGCTTTATGACAAGGTCGAGGCGGCGTGGGCGTCGATCGTCGCAGGTGACGATCTTCCGAACGAGGATCGGGCACTTTTGCGTCTCGCTGCCAATCATGCGTCGCGCACCGGCGTCGACGTGACTCAGGCGTGCTTCGGCCTCGCGGGCACCACCTCCATCTTTCTCGACAATCCCATGCAGCGTTATTTGCGCGATGCGCTGGTCGTCAATCAGCACGCGTTTCTCAGCGAGGGCCATTACGAGAGCGCCGGCCGCATCATGATGGGCATGCCGTCGATCCCCGGCTTTCCCTGAGGGACGAGAGTTCATATCGAAAAAAAGGAAACCGCATGCCTGTTCAATCCGCCGATTTGCCGATCCGCGTCCTGTTCTGCATCGGCATCACCCAGAATTTCTTCGAATTGCCCCGCGATCAGATTCCCGAGGTCTTCGCCGCATTTGATAGCGCGTTCGGCAATCTCGAGAAGAGCTTCGGGGTCCGTGTTCTCGGTACTTTGGACGATGATCGTGTTCAGGTGGGGACTTCGACGGCGTGGCCATGGACGTCGTACATCATGGCCGACGTTCCGGATCTCGATACCATCGTGAAGATCTGCGACCTGCTTCGCACGACGCCGGTGGGCGACGGATTGTTGTGGCGCTACGCGCGTATCGAAACGCGTATCGGCCGCGCAGTGTCGCTCCAGGATCCGCCCGGTGGATGACGACTTCGGCGTTCGCGTTGCGCGCCTGGAAGCGGAAGCCGCGATCCGGCGCGTCGCTTCGCGCTACATGGCGCTTTGCGATGAACCGGCGACGGATTTGCCGGGACTCGCCTTCGACGCCTTGTTCACGGCGGACCTCGTGTGGGAAGGCACCGGCAGCAAGGCGTCGGGCGAGTTCGGGCGCGTGGAAGGACGCGACCGCCTGCTCGCCTGGTTCGATACGATGCGAACGCCCCCGCGCTATATGTTCAACGTGCATTTCCTGACGTCCGAGGCGATCGACGTCGACGTCGACGCGGACGCGGCGATCGGGACCTGGGTCATGTTTCAATTCGCGGTTCAGCACGCCGGGATCGGCGAGCTTCGCATCGCGCGGCTGCGAATCCGCTTTCGCATTGAGGAACGAGAGTGGCGGATCTGCCATTTTCAGACCGAGAGTCTCTTCCGCACGGATCTGGACGCCCATCGCCTGGCGACCTTGTGGGGCACGATGCGAGTATGACCAATTTCGTGGAAAAGCTGCACGCCGGCCAGTCCGGCCCGCGCCTCGCGGTGAAGGACACGATCGATGTCGCCGGCATCCCGACGCGATGCGGCACCCTCGCGCTGGCGGATGCGCCGCCGGCTCCGCGCCACGCCGAGACGGTGGCCCGGCTGCTGGACGCGGGATATCAGCTGGTGGGCAAAACGACGCTGCACGAGCTGGCTTTCGGAGTGACGGGTCTCAACCCCCGGACCGGCACGGCCGTGAATCCGATCGACCCCCGACGAATCCCCGGTGGTTCGTCGAGCGGATCCGCCGCCGCGGTAGGCGCGGACGAAGCCGATCTCGCGCTCGGCACCGACACCGGCGGATCCATCCGTATCCCGGCGGCATGCTGCGGCGTGGTCGGTCTGAAACCGACGTTCGGTCGGATCAGCAGAGCGGGCGTGGTGCCGATCTCGACGACGCTCGACTGCGTTGGACCGATCGCGCGCACGGTGGGCGACATCATGTCGGCCATGGTCGCGCTCGACCCGAGTTTCCGCACGTCGACCGCCTCTTCCGTTCGGATCGGCCACATGGATCTGCCTGCCCATCCTGCGATCGGAAAGGCGATCGGTGCCGTGCTCGCCGACGCGGGCCTGTCCGTCGAAGCGCTGGCGCCGCCGCCGAGCATGGAAGCCGCGTTCGAGGCGGGCCTGACCATCATCAATCGTGAAACCTTTGCTGCCTTTGGGCATCTGCTCGAAAGCGGCCTCCTCGGCGCCGGCATTGCCATGCGGCTGAAAAGAGGCGGACTCGTCAGCGACGGCGATATTGCCGCCGCGGAGGACGTGCGGGCGCGCTTCAGGGCGGAGATCGATGCGCGGTTGGACCGTGTCGATGTCATCGTGCTCCCGACCCTGCAGGATTTTCCGCCGATGGTCGGGTCGGAGATAGACGATCGTTCGGCGATGGGCCTGACGGCTTATGTGCGCCCGTTCAACCTTTCCGGTCATCCCGCCCTCAGCCTTCCGGTGCCGACTGCCGCGGGTTTTCCGGCCGGTCTCCAGATCGCCGCGCGCCGCGGCGAAGACGGGCTGCTGTGCGATGTCGCGCGTCGGCTCGAGGCCGTCGCGCAAAGGAATTCGATCTCAGGAGAAGTGAGCTATGTTTGACGTGCTGTCCCCTCCAGCGCCGGCACAAACGCCGAATTTGGACGCCTTGATCGAATCCGATCGATTTCATCCGTCGCTCTACACCGATCCCTCGATCTTCGATCTTGAGATCGACCGCATCTTCCACCGGACCTGGGTCTGGGTGGCGCACGAGAGCGAGGTCGCCAATACCGGCGACTTCAAGATGACCACGGTTGGACGAACGCCGGTGATCGTCACGCGCGACGGCAAAGGCCAGGTGAATGTCTTCCTCAATCGCTGCCGGCATCGCGGCGCGACGATATGCGACAGGAATGAAGGCAATGTGCGCTCTTTTACCTGTCCCTACCACGCTTGGACCTATGGTCTCGACGGCCGCCTCATCGGCATTCCCTATGAGGAAGGCTATGACGGCGTTGCCGACAAGGCCGATCTGCCGCTGCAAGCCTTGAAGGTTGGGATTTACCAGGGGCTTGTCTTCGCCTCGATGACCGATGAGGTCGAACCGCTGGAGGATCACCTCGGCGAAGCCAGGCTGTGGATCGATCTGTTCATGCATCAAGGGGGCGGATTTCCCATCAAGGTCGCCGGCGCGCACAAGTTCAGGTTCAAGGGGAATTGGAAGATCCAGCTCGAGAATACCACCGACGCCTATCATTTCCCGTTTGTCCATCGCACCTTCATCGATGCCATGGATCCCGTCATGGCCAAGGGCTTCACGGACTTCATGCGTGAGGACGGTCCCTATGTCCGCGCTCTGGGCAACGGGCACAGCGTGGCGGTTTTCTTTCCCCAGACGGTCGACCTGAAGACGGACAATGATCAGCCCATTCCGCCGCAATTTGAGCCGCTCGCGAAACAGCTCGCCGAACAATATCCGATGGACAGAGTACGCTGGATCATCCGTGCGATCGGGGGGGCAGGCTTCAACCTCAACCTGTTCCCGAACATCGGCCTGTCCGCTGCCTTTTTGCGCGAGTTGCGGCCGCTTTCGGTCGATGAGACCGAGATCCAGCATCTGGCGCTGGTGATGGACGGCGGGCCGGACGATGCCAACCGCGCCCGGTTGCGCATTCACGAGAAATTTCAAGGTGCCGGCGGCTTCGGCAGTCCCGACGACATGACGGCGTGGGAGCGCGTGCAAATGGGGGCAGGCGCCTCCAGCGACGAAAGCTGGATACTCATCAACCGCGGCTTGAAGCGCGAGAAGCAGGTTGAGGGCCATCTCCAAGCGCATGTCACCGACGAGACCGGCATGCGCGAAGGCTATGCCATGTGGAAAAGGATGATGACCAAGTGACTATCGGGTCTTTCAAGAGCTTGAGGCTCGACGCCTATCAAGGTGCCTGCGCGTTCCTGAACCTCGAAGCGGATCTGCTGGACCGGCACGCCTATCATGAATGGTTGGCTTTGTGGGAGGAGGATGCGCGCTACATCGCGCCGATCGATCGTGAGGCGACCGATTACGAGAACCGGTTGAACCACATCCACGACGACGCATCGATGCGGCAGCAGCGCGTCGAGCGATTCTTGAGCGGATATGCGCCCTCGGCAAGCCCCATCATGCGAACCGTGAGAAGCGTGTCGCGGGTCCGGATTCTCGAAGCCACGGACGACCAGCTTCGCGTTGCGTCATCGCACATGATCGTCACCTTCAAGCGGCAGGTACAGAAGCTGATCGTTGCCGACGTAACGCATCGATTGATGCTGCGTCCCGACGAGGTCCGGATCGGGGAGAAGATCGTGTTGCTGATCAATTCGGACGAACCGCTCTCCGAGATGAGCTTCTTGCTGTGAGCGGCGCTGCACAACGGCAGGACGTGGCGCTCGTGACGGGTGCCGCGCGCGGCCTGGGGGCCGCAATCGCGCGGACGCTGCACAGCCATGGTTTTCGCGTTGCCGTGGCCGATGTCGAGGCCGACGGTGCCGATCAAGTGGCGCGAAGCATCGATCCGAACGGCGACACGGCCCGGTCGTTGACGCTCGATGTGCGGTCGAAGCAGTCTTTCGTCGATGCGCTCGATGCGCTTGCCGATTGGGGCGGCGTGGATGTGCTCGTGAACAATGCCGCGATCTCCTTCCTCAACCCCGCCTTCGCGATCAGCGGCGAAGAGTTCGACGCGGTGATTGCTGTCAATCTGCGCGGACCGTTTTTTGCCTGCCAGGTGATCGGCGAGCACATGCTCGGGAAGGGCTATGGCCGCATCGTCAACATCGGCTCGCAGGCCGGCCAGATGGGCGGCACCGTATCCGGCGGACATTATGCTGCTTCGAAGGGAGGCGTCCTTGCCCTCACCAAATATTTTGCGCGGAACTTCGCTGGCACGGGCATAACCGTCAATGCAGTATCGCCGGGGCCGCTCGATTTGCCGACCGTGCGCGCTGGCGTGCCGGCGGAACGGCTGGAAGCGCTAGCGGCGTCGATGCCGGCTCGCCGCCTCGGCTTTCCCGAAGAGGTCGCGGAAGCCGTTGCGCTGCTTGCTTCGCGTCGGATGGGCTTTGTCACGGGCGCCACGTGGGACGTGAACGGCGGCTCGAATATGCGGTGACGGGTGTTAGAGCATCGCGCGAAAAAGTGGGTACCATTGACAGGTCGCCATGTTCCCCCGGAACATGGCTGTTCAGTGCGGGGCACTGAGCACCTGATCAATTTTCGCAAATAGCGATGCGGCAATAAAGAGTTATAGAGCGGCGCCAAATCAGTTGCGGAACGAGCTGTCGATCCGTTCGATTCGTCGCACCATCGCCTCGAACGCCAGCCTTTCGACCCGTGAGAAATCATTCGCCGGCTCATCCAATATGGTCTGATTGAGCGCGTCTCGATGGGCTTCGCGAATGTCGCGCGGCACGTCGATGAGAGGGCTGCCGCATGCCTGCGCGGCGATCTGGGTCTCGCATGCGCGCTGCAGGGTGAACAGGGTGCTGAACGTCGTGGCCACATCCGGGCCGCAGACCAGCAAGCCGTGATTGCGAAGAATCAGAATGTTGTTCGAGCCGAGATTTTGAGCCAGGCGCACCTTTTCGCCAGGGGTGACGACCGAGCCTTCGAAATCATGATAGCTTATCTTGTCGTAGAGAGACGCCGAATAGAAATTGGTCGACAGAAGGCCGGCTGCCTGCTGCGCGACGGCCATCCCGGCCGTGGTGTGGACATGGGCGACGCAATGCGCATCCTCGCGAGCCTCGTGCAGCGCGCTGTGGATGACAAATCCGGCTTTGTTGATGGGCCAGGGCGTGTCATCGATGACGTTGCCTTCGATGTCGATCTTGACCAGGCTCGACGCGGTGATCTCTTCGTAGAGCATGCCGAACGGATTGATCAGGAAGTGTCGTTCCGGCCCCGGTAGACGCAACGTGATGTGCGAGAAGATGATCTCGTCCCAGCGCATGTGCGCGACAATCCGATAGAAGGCGGCAAGATCGACTCGATGGGCCCATTCGACGTCCGGTATCGCGGCAGACCGCTTCCCCGCTGGATTGCTGGCCATTCGGACGGCTTCCTCTGCTGGTCTCGTCGTACGATACCGAATTGCCGATGCGATATCGCTGGAAAAGCTCGAAGGTGCCACCGCTTGTCGGCGGATGCAACTTTCAAGGGAAGCAGCAAAAAGCGGATTTCCGAAGCGGCGGGCGCAAGGCGAGGATGCGTCGTCCCGCCCGCGGCGCTTGGCGGGCAAATGTTGCAACCACAGGATAGCAGCGGCGCTCCGACCTGACGTCTACGTCCATCGATCCGGTAACTTGCGGGCAGGACAACAGATGGGCAGCAATCACAAGGTCAAGCCGAGGCGCATTGCCGTGTTCGGCGCGAGCGGGCACCTGGGCCAGCCGCTGGCCGAGCATGTACGCGCGAACGCGCCCGATGTGACGCTTCGCCTGGTCACAAGCGTGCCGGACAAGATCGCAGCCCTCCAAGAGCGTTTTCCAGCCGCTGAGGTCGTCACGGCCGATTATTTCGATGAGGCGGCGATGACCAGCGTGCTCTCGGGGGCTGACGGCGTCTTCTTGGTAACGCCGAATTTCCTCGATGAAGAGCGGGCGATGGCCATCTTCATTCGGGCCGCCGAGGCCGCGGGCGGCATCTCCCACATCGTGCGCCTGCTCGGCGACGCGCCGGGGATGACCCTCGACCGCGTGCCTGAGGAAATTCGGGCGTTCAACCCACCGGGGCCCGCGACCCAACATCTTCTGGCCGAGCATATCCTCAGGCAATCGGGACTGCCGGTCACCTTCATCAATTGCGCGGCCTATATGATGGACAATTTCAAGAAAGCGATCGTGCGGCCGTTGCGCGAGCGCAAGATCCTGACTGCGCCGATCGATCGCTTGAATGCCTTCATCGATCCGCGCGACGTAGGCGTCACCGCTGCGTGCCTGCTTCTGAGCGACAATCACCGTCACATCGGGCAGACCCATCACCTCGACAACGGCCACGATGTCATGCGCTTCTCGCAGGTGGCCGAACTGATGAGCGAGGTGTTCGGCGAGACGATCACCCATGACGCATCGCCCGAAGGGTTCTACCGGGAATGCGGCGAAAGGTATCGCAAGGCCATGACGAACGAGCGTGCGCCCGAATATATGGTCCGCGTGTTCGAGTTTGAACTCGAGAACGAGGTCATGTGGCGCCGTTCCGACGTGGTTGAATCGATCATCGGCCGCAAGCCGAAGACGCTGCGCGACTGGCTGGTCGAGAATCGCGACGATCTTCGTCCTATTTCCCAAGCGGCGGGCGCATAGGGGCGATAGGAATGGCGACCCGGGCCAATCCGATCCACCCCGTCGCGGCACTCGGCGGGAAAATGTTGCGACCACAGGATAGCAGGTGCGTCCGGCCTGACTTCTATCCTCTACCGATCTGATAACTTGCGGGCAGGACAAGAGATGGGCAGCAATCATAAGGTCAAGCCGAAGCGCATTACCGTGTTCGGCGCGAGCGGACATCTGGGCCAGCCGCTGGCCGAGCATGTGCGCGCGAACGCGCCGGATGTGACGCTCCGCCTGGTCACGAGCGCGCCCGAAAAAATGGCCGCAATCCAAGCGCGTTTTCCAGCTGCCGAGGTCGTGACGGCCAATTATTTCGATGAGGCCGCCATGACCAGCGTGCTGTCGGGGACTGACGGCGTCTTTCTGGTAACGCCGAATTTTCTCGATGAAGAGCGGGCGATGGCGATCTTCGTTCGGGCCGCCAAGGCCGCGGGGGGTATCTCGCACGTCGTGCGCCTGCTCGGCGATCCGCCGGGAATGACCCTCGACCGCGTGCCTGAGGAAATTCGGGCAGTCAATAATCCGCCGGGGCCGGCGACCCAGCATCTCTTGGCCCACCATATTCTCAAGCAGTCCGGATTGCCCGTCACCTTCATCAATTGTTCGGCCTTCTTGATGGACAATTTCAAGAAGGCATTCATATTGCTGTTGGGTGGGCGCAAGGTCCTGGTTCATCCGATCAATCGCCTGAATGCCTTCATCGATCCGCGCGACGTCGGTGCGACCGCTGCCTGCCTGCTTCTGAGCGATAACCACCGTCACATCGGGCAGACCCATAACCTCGACAACGGCCACGATGTCATGCGCTTCTCGCAGGTGGCCGAACTGATGAGCGAGGTGTTCGGCGAACCGATCGCCTATGACGGGACGAAGGAAACCTTCTATCAGGAACTGGCCGAAGGCTATCGCAGGATCCTGGGGAACGATCGCGCGCCCGAATATATGGTCCGCGTGTTCGAATATGAGGACGAGAACGAAGTCATGTGGCGCCGTTCCGACGTGGTTGAATCGATCATCGGCCGCAAGCCGAAGACGCTGCGCGACTGGTTGATCGAGCATCGCGACGAAGTTTGCCGGGTTTCGGAGCCGGTGGTCGCATAGGGGCGATAGGCATGGCGACCCGCAGCGACACGATCCACCACCAGGTCTGCCCGCTCTGCGAGGCCAGCTGCGGCCTGCTGATCCGAACCGAAAACGGTCGGATCGCCTCGATCTCGGGAAACCGGAACGATCCGCACAGCAAGGGGCATATCTGCCCGAAGGGCGTGGCCTTGCAGGATCTCTATGACGATCCCGATCGCATCCTCGAGCCGATGGTCCGGCGCGGCCGTGACTGGGAGCCGGTCAGTTGGGAGCGTGCGCTCGATCTGGCCGCAGAGCGCCTCTACGCCATTCGGCGTCAATATGGTGCGGATGCCGTAGCCATCTACAACGGCAATCCGGCCGCCCACAATATCGGCGCGGCGTCGCATATGAAGCCGCTGGTGGTCGGGCTGGGAACCCGCAACATCTACTCCTCGGCTTCGGTCGACGTTTTTCCCAACTTCCTCGTCGGCTCGCTGATGTACGGTCATGCTTTCTACCAGCCGGTACCGGATCTGGATCACACCGATTTCCTCCTGATGCTCGGCGCCAATCCGCTCGTCTCCAATGGCAGCCTGATGACCGTGGCCGGCGTTGGCGATCAGCTGCAGGCGCTTCGCCGGCGCGGCGGCTCGCTGGTCGTGATCGATCCGCGACGGACGGAAACCGCCAAGGTCGCCGATCGTCACCACTTCATCGTTCCGGCGACCGACGCGGTGCTTCTGCTGGCGATGGTCCACGTCCTGTTCCGCGACGGTTTGGCCGATTGCGGGCATTTGACCGATCTCGTCGACGGCATCGACGTCGTGCGGGAAGCGACCCTGCCGTTCACGCCGGAGCGGGCGGCGGGGATCACCGGCATCGCCGCCGAGACGATCGTCGCGCTGACGCATGAATTCGCACGGGCGCGCGGGGCCGCCTGCTACGGGCGCATCGGCCTGTCGGTGCAGAAGTTCGGCTCCTTGGCGCATTGGGCGATCCAGCTTCTCAATCTGCTGACCGGCAATTTGGATCGGGTGGGGGGGGCGCTGCTCGCGCAGCCGGCCGTCACACGCTACGTGAATCCGGAAACCGGGAGTCAGCCGGGCCGCTGGCGCACGCGGGTCTCCAACTTCGCCGAGCTTTGGGGCATGTTCCCCGTGGCTGCGCTGGCCGATGAGATTCTCACCCCCGGGGAAGGCCAGGTGCGTGGCCTGCTCGTCTTCGCCGGCAACCCGGCTTCATCGGTCCCTGATGTGACGCGGATGGAACAGGCGCTCGCGTCGCTCGACTTCCAGGTCGCGATCGACCTCTATCTCAACGAGACGTCACGCCACGCCGACGTGTTCCTTCCCGGCACGTCGCCGCTTGAACGCGCCAATTATCCGATGTTTTCGGCGACGTTCGCGACGCGCAACTATGCCAAATTCTCCCCGGCCTTGTTCGAGCCTCGCGGGAATGTCCTGCCGGACTGGCAGATATTGGATGGACTGGCCCGTCGGCTGGCCGCGCTGGCGGGCGCGCCGCCGCCGCCGGTCTGGACTCCGGAGGAGATGATCGTCGAGGAACTTTCGACGGGTTTCCACCCGGACACCACGCTTCAGGCTCTCCTGGATCATCCGGATGGAATCGATCTCGGGCCGCTCCAACCGTCGCTGGTTGGTCGGCTGCTCACGCCGAACGGACGCATTCAGGCGGCGCCGCCGCTTCTGGTCGATGACGTGAAACGCCTCCTCGCCGAGCCGTTCAGCCGCGATCAGATGCTGTTGATCGGCCGCCGCAGCGTGCGTTCCAACAACAGCTGGATGCACAACAGCCCGCGCCTCATGGCAAAGCGGCCGGACCATCATCTGTGGGTGCATCCGGATGATTTGGCGCGATTGGGTGTCTCGGAAAATGACGAAGTCGTTCTCGCCACGAGCGTCGGCGAGGTCGTCGTCGTCGCCAAGGCGAACGACGACCTCCTGCCGGGGACAATCTGCTTGCCGCACGGTTGGGGCCATGATCAGGAAGGGATGCGGATGCGCGTGGCGTCGGCGCTCCCGGGTGCCAATTTCAATCTGTTGGTCGATCACGAGCTGCTGGACCAGCCGTCCGCCGGCTCGGTGGTGCAGGGGATACCCGTCGTCGTCCGCAGCCTGCATGGGTAGGCGCGCCGACACGCGAGCACGCTTTGCGCGTGTCTCGATCGACATGACGGCAAGGCGCTGAACGATGGGCGGCTCGGCGCTTGCGATCAGCCGGGTGACCACTTACCCGGTGATCGCGCCCCTCGATCCACCCATCGTGACGGCATCGGGCGCCGTGCCCAATGCGCCTCTTCTTCTGATCGACCTCGAAACCAACCAAGGGTTGATCGGGCGATCCTATCTTATCGCCTACAATCCGATTGCCCTGCGTCCACTTGATCATCTCGTCCGCAATCTCGTCGAAACCATCGTCGGAGCCCCGGTCGTTCCCTTCGATATCGAAGCGCGGCTGCGGAAGAACTTCATATTGTTCGGGGGAAGTCGCGGTCTTGCCGGCCTCGCCGTTTCGGGCATTGATACGGCGGTCTGGGACATCCTCGCGCAGGCGATGGACCGCCCGCTGGCGACGCTGCTCGGCGGTAGTCCGCGTCCGCTCCAGGCCTATAACAGCATCGGCATGATCGCGCCCGAGGAGGCCGAGGCACAGGCACGGGCGACATCGGAGCGAGGCTTCAAGGCGCTGAAGGTCAAGCTCGGCTGGCCCGATGCGGCGCGGGATCGCGCCGTTGTCGAAGCGCTTCGCAAGGCGCTTCCCGCCGGCGTCGAGATCATGGTCGATTTCAACCAGAGCCTGTCCGTGCCCGAAGCTATCCGGCGCGGGCGCATGCTCGACGATCTGGCGCTGACGTGGATCGAGGAGCCGATACGCTGCGACGATTATGTCGGCTGCGCCGCCGTGGCCGCCGCCTTGGACACGCCGGTGCAGATCGGCGAGAATTTTTCAGGCATTCACGACATGGAGATGGCGCTTGGCGTGGATCCTTGCGGATTCGTGATGATCGATATTCAGCAGATCGGCGGAGTCACCGGATGGCTGCGTGCCGCCGCATTGGCCGAAGCCGCCGGAAAAGGCTGTTCGAGTCACCTTTTCGTCGAGACCAGCGCGCATTTGCTCGCCGTCACGCCGACGTTTCACTGGCTTGAATATATCGACATGGCGGGGGCCATATTGCGCGAACGGCCAACCGTCGTGGACGGAATGGTGACCGCCCCGGAACGAGCCGGCAACGGGCTCGGCTGGGACGAAGCGGCGGTCAAACGCTATCGGATCGATTAGGCAGTGTCGGATCGTAAAGCCGGCTGCGCCAGGCTGCGTGCCCGCGCCATGATCTCGGGCGTCCCTCAAATACGCAAGTCGTGCTGCGCCGAGCCAAGAAGTCCGAAGACCGAGATTCGGGCTGCGCGACAGTAAGCGAGCAAGCGCAACGTTTCCGCCCAGATGACATACATTGTCGGAGATAGAAGCTATCTGACACATTTTTGCAGTCATTGCCGTCCTGTCGCAATAATCCGATGCGTCGCGTGCCGCGCAACTGGCAGGCTTTTAGAAGCCCCGCTATGTTCATCCCCTAGAATGCAATCATGAAAACTTGTGACGGATCCGCAGGACCGAACAAGAAGCCCTATTGTTGTGCGTAAAATCGACGAAGACGAGCATTGGATACGGAGAAATATAATGGACATATCTAAGCCGATCGGACGGAGGACGGCGATGATGAGGGTGTCCACGGCATTGGCGCTTGCAAGTCTGCCATCGTTCGCCCTTGCGGCAACGAAGACGTCTTCGTCGAAAAAGGTCTATCTGGATTATACGCTGGATGAGCTCGAGGTTGCGTCGGACCCGAGAGCCTCCTCGCCCGATTGGCGCGAGATATTTGGCAAGTTGCAGAAGCTGGGCAGCGATGCTCGCGCGGCCAACCCTCCGACCACTTATTCCTACGGGGAAGGAGACAGCGGCTTAATCGACGTCCACGCCATGAACGTGCCGCGCGGTGCCCCGGCGCTCATCTTCTTCCACGGAGGAGGCTGGCAATTGGGAAGCAAGGAGGACATGGCCTTCATGGCGCCCGTCCTCAATGGCGCGGGCATCGCTTATCTGTCGCCCAACTACCCGCTTGCCCCCCATGCGACGATTGCCAAGATCACGTCCGCGTGCCGCGACGCCGTCATCTGGGTGTATCGCAACGCGGATAAATTGGGGATCGACCGCAACAGGATCTTCGTCGGCGGCGCTTCGGCCGGCGCCCATATCTCCGCTTATCTGCTGACGCTCGATTGGTCCGCTTTCGGCTTGCCGAAAATGCCCTTCAAAGGCGGTGTTCTGCTCAGCGGCGCCTATGACCTGACGCCAATAAAAATGCTCAAGTCCCGCGCCTACATGGGGCTCACCGACGCCGATGTCCGGACGTTCTCGCCGATCCGGCACGTTTCCCGAATGTCCGCTCCGCTTCTCGTGAGCTGGGCCGAACGGGATACGCCGGTAACGCGCTACCAAAGCAACCAATTGGCGGAAAAGGCGAAGGCCGCCGGAATTCCGGTTCAGGGGAACGTCGAATTGGGCAAGACCCACTTCGACTTCGCCTTTGCGCTCGCCGATCCATCATCGGCTCTGTCTCGAAAGATCATAAATATGATCCAGGAAAGCGCGCGAAGCTGAGCCATGTTCGCGAGGCAAGCAAAGAACTCAACCAACAATAGTACGGGGGCGTAGATGAAGGCGAATGAACTGAGGTCGGGCGTGGCCAAATTGGCGATCGCTGCCGGCCTCTCGATCTTTTCCACCGCGGCTTTTGCTCAGTCTCCCGGGAACGGGCAAACGAGCGATGCCGCGAATGAATCGGGTCAGTTGGAAGAGATCGTCGTCACGGCACAGAAAAAGGCCGAGACCGCCAATCGCGTCGGCATGTCCATCACCGCTTTGAGCGGAGACACGCTCACCAAGCGCGGCGTGGTGTCGACCGCGGATCTCGCCAAGGTCGTTCCGGGTTTCTCTTATTCCAATGCTCTGTATGGCACGCCGATCTACACCTTGAGGGGAATGGGGTTCAACGACACGAGCTCGGCATCGGCGCCAGCGGTTGCCTTGTACGTGGATGAGGTTCCGCTCTCTTATTCCATCTTGGCGAGCATTGCGCCGATCGATGTCGAACGGGTCGAGGTTCTCAAGGGCCCGCAAGGCACTTTGTTCGGTCAGAATTCGACCGGCGGCGCGATCAACTATATCGCCGCGAAGCCGACCGACACGTTCCAGGCCGGCGGAACCTTCACTTACGGTCGCTTCAACGACGCCTTGGCCGAGGCCTTTGTCAGCGGGCCGATCTCGTCCACGCTCAAAGGGCGGTTCGCGGTGTCGAGCGAGATCAGCAGCGATTGGCAACGCAGCTACACGCGCTCCGACGGACTCGGCGAGAAGCGGAAAGTATCGGCGAGGGCGCTGCTGAACTGGGCCCCCACCGACAGGCTGACCTTGGTGTTCACCTTGTCCGGATGGAGGGATCGGTCCGATCAGCCGGCCCCCCAGTTCGTCGGAAGGCGTCCGAACGACCCGAGAAATGCCCTGGTGCCGCTAGCCAACGAGCCGTTGGCGCCCGCCAATGCCCGGGCCGCGGACTGGTCGCCGGTGCGTGAACCCAAGAAGGACCAGAGGTTCGTCCAGGCTTCGCTCCGCGCCGACTATGAACTGACCGACACGGTGACGCTGACCTCCATCTCGTCATACCAATATTTCAAACGGAACGATTTCGTCGACGCTGACGGCACCCAATATCAAGTGCTCGACTTGGGGCAATATGGGAAATTCCGGGATGCGTATCAGGAGATCAGGCTGACCGGAAATGCCGAGCGGCTGAAGTGGATCGTCGGAGCCAATTATTCCCGGGATCATATCGACGAGGCTCTGGATTACCGCTTTCGCGATTCAACCACGGCGCTTGCTTTCGGCGCGCTTCCTTTCAATCACCTGATCGCTCCGGAACACCATCTGATCAAGACATTTGCGGCGTTCGCGCATGCGGAATATGCGCTGACCGACAGCCTCTCTGTGCAGGCTGCGGTGCGCTATACGGAGCTGAACCGCGATCTCGCGACCTGCACCCGCGATGCCGGAGACGGGGTCTCGGCCGCGGCATTCAATTTCTTGCAGGCGCTCCGGAAGGGGGCGGCGAACGTCATTACCATCGCGCCCGGCGGGTGCATCACGCTCGACAGGCTGAATAATCCGGTCTTCACCGAATTGACGCTCAAGGAGAATAACGTTTCTTGGCGCGGGGCGGTGAATTGGACGGTCCGGCCCGGACTGCTTCTCTACGCAAATATCAGCAAAGGGTATAAGGCAGGCGGCTTCCCGCTGTTCATTGCCAGCAACAACGGAGGCTTTGTCGCGCTCAAGCAGGAGGCGGTCCTGGCTTATGAGACGGGGGTGAAGGCCTCGTTGTTCAACCGCATGATGCAGGTCAATGGCGCGCTCTTCTATTACGACTATACGAACAAGCAATTGTTGGGGAAGCGCATCGATCCTTTCTTCGGGGCGGTGAACGCCTATGTGAATATTCCCAAGTCCGCAGTCTATGGCGGTGAGATCCAGATCGACTGGGTTCCGGTCCACGGTCTTACCCTGTCGGGCGCGGCGACCTACCTTCATGCGAAGGTGACCAGCTCCTTCCCCAATTTCAACATCCTCAGCCAACCGATCGATTTCAAGGGAGAGCGCTTTCCGTTCACGCCCGAGTGGAGCTGGGATCTGGATGGAGAATATGAGCGCAACGTGAACGACTCGCTGGTCGCGTTCGCCGGCTTCCACGTAAATTCCAGGACGCGCACGACCAGCTCTCTGGGCGCCACCTCCTTCTTCTATGTGCCGGCCCGAACGTTGCTCGATTTACGAGCCGGAATCGGTGCGGACGACGGATCGTGGCGGCTCCAGTTCTGGGCCAAGAACGTGACGAACAAATATTATTGGACCGACCGCCAGATCAGCCAGGACCCCATTTTTCAAAATGCCGGTGCGCCGCGCACCTACGGATTAACATTCAGTCACAAACTGAAATAGATAAGGAGGATAGGGACGGCCCGAAGGCCTTGTCTCGCCGTCGTGTGCCCTTAAGTAACGGCTGATGAAGGAGCACCAGAGCCGTTTCCGGGATGGATCGGAGCTGGATATTTGAGTCCCACAATTTCATTTGCCAGGCAGCCGTCGTGCGAGGGTGCCTGCCAATCCGCGGAGCGACTGCCATGCACATTCAGGATCTAGCCTCGAAGATCATCGATAAGCCGGGCGAAACCTTCAAGGTTCATCGCTCGCTTTATACCGATCCCGAGCTGTTCGAGCTCGAGATCAAACATATTTGGGAAGGGACTTGGGTCTTCATCGCTCACGAGAGCCAGATTCCCAAGCCGAACGACTATCTGACGACCGTTATCGGCCGCCAGCCGGTGATCATCAGCCGCGGGGCGGACGGCAAGTTGCGCGGTTTCATCAACGCCTGCTCGCACCGTGGCACGATGATATGCCGCAAGCCGCGTGGTTCGGCCAAGCTCTGGGTGTGTCCCTATCACGCATGGACGTACAACAATCAGGGCAAATTGATCGGCATCAAGCAGGAATCGAACGGCGGCTATCCGGAACATTGGTCCAAGGATCAATATGGGCTGACGCCGGTGCCGCATGTCGAAAGCTACCACGGCTTCATCTTCGCCAGTCTCAACGCGGATGTCCCCGATATCGAGACCCATTTGGCCGGGGCGGCCAAATTCGTCGAATTGTTCTCGCGCCAGTCGCCCGACGGGCTTGAGGTGCTGCGCGGCCATTCGGTCTACACGCACCGCGGCAACTGGAAGATGCAGGCCGAGAATGGCGTCGACGGCTATCACCCCGATATCGTCCACGCTTCCTACTTCCGTCTCGCCCACGAACGCGCCAAAAAGGCGGCGGCCGGAGGCACCGTCGATGACGTCAAGGCGGTTCAGGTCGATCCGGAGAATTCGCTCCATGGCGTTTACGACCTCGGCAACGGCCATGTGATGATGTGGACGGACGTCCCCAATTTCCGCGATCGGCCGCTCGGCATGCAATATGACGCGCTCGTCGAACGCGAGGGAGAGGTCCGGGCCAAATGGATGGCCGGCCGCGTCCGCCAGATCATGCTCTATCCCAACGTCGTCCTATTCGACGGCATCTCGACCCAGCTGCGTTCGTGGCGTCCGATCGCGGCCGATCAGACCGAGGTTCACGCTTATTGCGTGGCGCCGAAAGGCGAGCCGGAGGCGGCGCGCGAGCGCCGCATCCGCCAATATGAGGATTTTTATGGCGCGAGCGGCATCGCGACGCCCGACGACCTCACCGAGTTCGATGCCTGTCAGAGCGGCTATCTCGGACGGAATGCCGAATGGCAGGATTTCGACCGCGGCATGGCGCGGCGTATCATAGGCGCCGACGAGCCGGCGCGCGAGATTGGAGCGACGCCTGTCGTGAGCGCCCCCGACGTCACCGATGAGACCCATTATCATGGGGAATATCGCCAGTGGCTCAAGTTGATGACCGAAGGCGTGCTTCGCAGTCAGGCGCAATCCCATGTCGCCTGACACGATGCTCAACGATCTCGTCACCGAGCTGCTGTTCGACGAGGCCGATTGCCTGGACGAACGCCGGTGGCGCGACTGGCTCGATCTCTACGAGGACGACGCCGTCCTGTGGGCGCCGTCCTGGGATGACGACGAGACCTTGACCAGCAATCCGCGTACCGAGATCTCCCTCATCTACTGCGGCAGCAAGGCGCGGATCGAGGATCGCATCTGGCGGATCGAATCGGGCCTGTCGTCGTCGCTGCTCCGTCTGCCGCGCACACGCCATTTCATCACCAATATTCGCGTGCGCAGCACCGACGGCGACGAGGTCAGCGCCACCGCCAATTACCAGGTCAACACCTACAAGCTCGAGGAACAGCGCACCGACATGTTCTTCGGCCAATATCGCTATCGGCTCGGGCGCAGCGGCAACGGTCTCAGGATTCGCGAGAAATATATCGTCGTCGCCAATGATCTGATTCATCGTCAGATGGATATCTTCAATATTTGAGCCGGCGTGAACGGGATCACTGTCGATAGGGTCGTCGAAATGGCCGGGCGGGAAGGGATGACGGGACTTTGACGGCGAGGGTTGCTCTGGTGACGGGAGGTTCGCGCGGCATTGGCCGTGCGGCCGCCGTGCGGCTCGCTGCCGACGGCTTCGTCGTTGCCGTCAACTATGTTCAGGATGCGGCGGCCGCCAACGAAACTGTGGACGAGATCGCCGCTGCCGGCGGCCGCGCCGTGGCCTTGATGGCGGACGTCACCGATCTCGCCGCCAACAAGGCTCTGTTCGATGCGGTCGTTGCGCAATTGGGGCGGCTGGACGTGCTGGTCAACAATGCCGGCATCGGCGTGGTCGGCACCTTCGACGAGATCGACGAGGCTGGCTACGATCGCCTGTTTGCCATCACCAAGGGCAGCTATTTCGCGATGCAGAATGCGATGCGGTGCATCGCCGACAATGGCCGGATCATAAACCTCTCCAGCGGGCTGACCCGGGGCTGGGCCGTAAGGACGGCGGCCTATGCCGGTTCGAAGGCGGCGATCGAGCAGTTCACGCGCTCTCTTTCCAAGGAGGCCGGCGCCCGCGGCATTACGGTGAACGTGGTGCTGCCCGGCGTCACGCGCACCGATATCATCCGTCGCCACGATGCGGCACATCTCGAAAATGCGAGAAAGCAAACCAGCTTTGGCCGCCTCGGCGAGCCCGAGGACATAGCCGATATCATCGCCTTTCTGGCAAGCGAGCAGTCACGCTGGCTGACGGGTCAGCTCATCGTTGCGAACGGCGGCAGCACGCCGTAGGAATGGTGCCGGTGGGGCGGGCCGCGGACGCACAGATCGCGCTGCGCATCGGCTGGCTCGATCCCGGCTGCCGCTTGAGTGCGAAAACGGAATATCGGCTGCACCACGGGGGTAGCTGAAAGCGGCCCCGCTCCCGATTGTCGGTCTAGAAAATGCGAATTGGAGAGGGTTTGTGTTCCAGAAACTGGCCTATTTCGGACTTGGTGTCTCGGACGTCCAGGCATGGGTGCGGTTCGGGGTGGAGGCGCTGGGACTTCAGCGCGTCGAGGCCCCCGGCACCGTGCGCTTGCGAATGGACGATCGTTCATGGCGGTTCGCGGTCCATGAATCGCCCGCCGATGACCTGGCTTATGCCGGCTTCGAGCTGGAGAGCGAAGCGGAGCTGGCCGCATTTCGCAATCGCCTGCAGGATGCGAAGATCGATTGGACCGAGCTCGATGCCGCCGAATGTGCGGACCGGCAGGTGGGAGCGGGGCTCTGGCTGCTGGACCCGGACGGTCTGCGCCTTGAATTTGTACGTGATCATGCCAGTGCCGCCACGCCTTTTCATTCGGATCTTGTCGAAGGCTTCCTGACGGGCGAACAGGGCTTGGGCCATTTCGTCATCGGGGTTCGCGACATTGAGGAAGGCACCCGATTCTACCAGGCGCTGGGTTTTCGGCTGAGCGACTACATCACCGTGCCGATGGGGCCGGGCGGGCAGCTCAGGATCGTGTTCATGCATTGCAACCCGCGGCATCATTCGCTGGCTTTTGCGCAGCTTCCGGGCGCGAAACGGCTCAATCACGTCATGGTCGAACTCAGCGAAATCGATGATGTGGTGCGCGGTCACCAACGGTGCGCCGCGATGGGATATCGTCCGAACGCTCTCGGCCGCCATCCCAATGACCTGATGCTTTCGTTTTACGTTACTTCGCCGGCGGGTTTCGACGTCGAATATGGCTGGGGCGGCAGGGCCATCGAAGGAGAGTGGCAGATCGCCGAATATGACAGGATCAGCCTGTGGGGTCACGATCGCGCGGCTTGAACATTCGCGCGCCGGACTTCCTTTCGCTCTGCGGCAAGCCGCTGCCCGATGGGTCTAGCGGATGTAACGTTCGAGTCCTAATCGCATCGCCTATGATGAGGTGAAGGATAGCATTATGATCGATGAGAAGACGATCAGCATCAATTCTTTCGATGGGAAGCGTTTCGATGCGTTCCTTACGGTGCCCGAAGCAGGCAGCGGGCCCGGCATTGTCCTGGTGCAGGAAATCTTCGGGGTCAACGAAGGGATGCGCGCCATAGCGCGATTGTTCGCCGAAGAAGGCTATGTAGTCGTGGTGCCCGACCTGTTTTGGCGCATGGAGCCGAACGTCGAGCTCGGCTACGATCAGGCCGGCATCGCGAAGGCGATGTCCTTCTACGAAAAGCTTGATCGGGCAGCGGCATTGAAGGACATCGAAGCGGCCCTCGCCGCCGTGCGAAGGTTGCCGCAGTCGACGGGTCAGGCGGCCGTCGTAGGCTTCTGCCTGGGGGGGACGTTGGCGCTGATGGCAGGCGCGTCCTTGGCGCCGGATGCGGTTGTGGCCTTTTACCCCGTGGCCATTCAGGACATGGATCCGGGCGCCACCGATGTTCGCGTTCCGACCCGGATTCTTCTGGGCGATGCCGATCCGATGTGCCCGCCCGAAGTCGCGAAGCAGATCGCCGGCCGATTTGCCGAAAATTCCAACGTCCGGATTCACACCTATCCGAGCGCCGGTCACGGCTTCTTCAATCCCGACCGACCCGAATTCGATCATTTGGCCAGCGAATTGGCGTTGACGAACATGCTGGAGCTTCTCAGGCCCCTGATCGGCCCCCACTATGATCTGGTGGCGCTTTGGGAAAGGCACACCTACTTCGAATTCGTCGAGCGCGACGCCGATAAAACGATCGAGACAATGGTCGAGCGGCCCTATGTCAATCACGTGCCCATGATGACTGGCGGCACGGGACGGGAGGAACTGCGCCATTTCTACCGGCACTATTTCGTCAACGTTCATTCCGACGACTATCAAATCCGGTCGGTTTCGCGGACCGTCGGCGTGAATCGCCTCGTCGATGAGATGATCGCGACTTTCACGCACGACCGCATGATGGACTATTTCTTGCCTGGCGTGGAGCCGACAGGCCGCAAGATCATGCTTGCGACGCTTGGCGTGGTCACTTTTCGGGGTCCGAAATTGCGGCACGAGCATCTCTACTACGACCAGGCTTCCGTTTTGGTTCAGGCCGGCTTGCTCGATCCGAAGCACAATCTTGCCGTCGGTGTCGAACAGACGCGCAAGGTGATGGCCCCCTATGACGTGCCGTCGAACACGATGATGAAGACTTGGACTCCCCCGACCTGAACGGTCGAACTCTTCATCGTTTCAAGCACAATCCTTGCACGATCCTAATAGCGTGCCCTCGCTGAAGGCTTATTTTGGGAGGCTCATAAACAACTAAAAGGGGGGCAACATGACATTTATGAAACTGAATTTGGCTGCGGCCTTGATAGCGGGCACAGCGCTGGCGGATCCTGCGTTCGCGCAAGAGGCCGCTACGCCGGAGACCGCGACGCCCGAAGGCGGCCTCGAGGAGATCGTCGTCACGGCGCAGAAGCGCGCCGAGAATCTGCAGACCGTCCCATTGGCGGTCTCGGCGGTGACGGCGCAGACCTTCGAGCGTTATGCCTCCAGCAACATCTCGGATTTGAGCGGCTCGATCCCCAATGTCGTCGTCGGCTCGCCGACGCCTGGCGGATCCTCCATCGTCTCGATCTCGATCCGCGGCATCCAATATGCGGAAAACGAGAAGTCGATCGAGCCGCCGATCGGTGTCGTGCTCGACGGCGTGTTTATCGGCACCGCGCAGGGAGGCTTGTTGCAGAGCTTCGATCTGGAACGCGTCGAGATCCTGCGCGGCCCCCAGGGCACGCTGTTCGGAAAGAACACCACGGGAGGGGCGATCAACGCAATTCGTACCCGTCCGACCGGCCGGTTCGGAGTCAAGATGGCCGGCACCTTGGGCACACTGGGCCGGCGTGAGCTTCGGGGAGTCGTCAACTTCCCCATTGTCGAGGGCGTCCTGGCGGGCAAGGCCGCCTTTTCCTATGAGGCCATGAACGGCGTCAAAAACCTGCTCTTCGACCGCCGCGACGGCAAGCGCGATTATTGGAGCGCGTCGGGAACGTTGCTTTTCACGCCGTCGGAGACTTTCGAGGCGCTCCTCACCTATGACCATTCGAAGGATCGCAGCGACTCCTGGCCGGTCGTCGTACGCTATATCAGCGGACCCACTGTCATTCCGACGCTTCCTCCGCTCACGATCCTTGGCGACACGCCGTGCCGGGTGCTCAATTTCTGTCCGCCCTTCGACAAGCGGCACAGCCGCATCAACCGGCCCGCGATCGCGCATGCCGATCTCGACGCATTGACGCTCAATGCCAAGCTCAAGCTCGGCGACGATCTGAATCTCGTTTCGGTGACCGGCTGGCGAAAGAGCATCGAAAACCTTCTTACGGATTTCGATGCGAGCGAATTGCTCATCTTTCAGACCCAACGCCCGCGCGACTTCTTCGAGCAATTTACGCAGGAGCTGCGCCTCGAAGGAGGGATAGGCGACAGGGTCAAGTTCGTCGCCGGCCTATTCTACTTCGATACCCACTATAATACCCTCGCTATCAGAACGCAGGATCTGGGCTATATTCGCGGCAACCCCGCCCTGATAGGCGTGCGCAGCCAGTTCTTTCCCAACGCGACCATCAGCGCTCAAACCCACGTCGATCAGCATGCGAAATCCTACGCGGCGTTCATGCAAGCCGACGTCGAGGTGGTCGACCGACTGACGCTGACCGTCGGCGGACGCTATACCAAGGACAGGAAGAAGATCCTGTATGAGCTGCTGAATCCGGATGGCAGCCTGATCGGCCCGGCGCAGGGCGCCCTGTTTCCGCAGACCATAAGGAAGAAGGCAAGCTGGTCCAAGTTCACGCCTCGCGTGGCCTTGAAGTATCAATTCAACCGCGACACGCTCGCTTATGCTTCGTTTACGCAGGGCTATAATGCCGGCGGCTATAGCGGCCGGGCGCCCGACGTATCGAGTGTCGGGCCCTATGATCCGGAAAAGGTCAACGCCTATGAGGTCGGTGTAAAGACGGAGCTTCTGGATAGAAAGCTTCGCCTCAATCTTGCGGTGTTCCGCACTGACTATAAGGACAAGCAGCAGGACGTCAGCCGCGCCATCTCCATTCCTCCCTTCTTCGGCACGACCGTTACGAATGCTGCCAGCGCGCGCATCCAGGGCGTGGAATTGGAGGCGACCGCCGTGCCGACGTCGGGCTTGGTCTTCGCCTCGTCGTTCGGATATCTTGATGCAAAGTATCGCGATTTCGTCGGCAACATCACCGGCCAGGGGGTAACCGACAATTCGAACCTGAAGATGGTTCGCACGCCGGAGATCACGGCCACCGGAAGCGTCGATTACAGCTTCGAGGCCGCCGGAGGCACAGTCGAGATGGGTGCGCGCTTGCGCTATCTGGATGACATGGAATTGATCGTCACCAATGATCCGGTCGGCCATACTAAGCCCGTTGGCTTCCTGGACGCTTCTCTCGGCTACGGTCGCGAGACGGGCAATGTCGCCTGGAAGATCAAGGTGTACGGCCGGAACCTGACGGACAAGCTTCGTGCCGCCACCGCCACCAGGATCGGCGGCTTCTTGGATTTTCTCTCGTACAACAGGGGTCGGGAAGGGGGCGTGGAGCTCAGCGTGAAATTCTGAGCCGGAGGCTGCTGCCGCAACGAACTGGCGATCTTCGGACCGTTTTTCGCGTTGGCGGACGCCTGATCTTGAACTGCAGGCGAAGCAAGGGCCCGCATATCGAAGAATATTGGCGGGCCCGTTTTCTCAAGGGACGGTATATGACCGATGTGGAGACGGTGGCTGACGATAGGCGCAGCCCGGCGTCCCGCCTGGCGGTTCGGTTGCTTGATGCAGGGTGATTGGCGCGGCTTCGTAAAGGAGCTCCGGCGGGACTCCGGCTGGCGCGTGGTGCTCGCGTCGGGCATCGGCTTCGGCTTGGGGCTCAACGTCCTGCCTTATTATACGCTGGGCGCCTTCATGGGTCCGCTGAAGGACGCCTTCGGCTGGTCCCGTGGCGAGGTGCAGGCTGCGTTGATATTCCTGGTCCTGGCGACTCTCGCGGGCGCCTGGGGCACCGGCTGGCTCACGGATCGTCACGGCGTGCGAAAAGTCGCGCTGTGCGCGCAGATCGGGCTGGCGATCGGGCTCGCCATGCTGGGCATGATGCCGGGAAGCCTTCGCTATTGGTATGCGGTGTGGTTTTTCATGTCGCTGGTGGCGCTGGGTTCGGGACCGATCACCTGGACGCGCGCGATCGCCGGCTGGTTCGATGCCGGACGCGGTTTCGCGCTCGCCATGGCCTTGTGCTGCAGCGGAATCTTTGCCCTGGTTGGGCCCACTTCCGTGGTCTGGCTGATCGAGCTGTGGGGATGGCGCGTCGCCTATTTGGTGCTGAGCGGAGTGGTGCTGGCGATCGCGATTCCCGCGACGATCTGGATCCTGCCCGCCCGTTCGCAGCGGCCCGCGCGCGAACGTTCCGGGGTGGAAACTCCGACCGGCCTGCCGGGGCTGAGCGTCGCCGAAGCGTTGAAGACCTATCGCTTCTGGGCGTTGATGACGAGCACGGTCTTGCTGGGCTTCGCGATGTCGGGGATGATCCCAAATTTGATGCCGATGGTGATCGATCGCGGGGTCGCGCCCGCCGTCGCGGCGAGTCTCCTCGGCGTCCTCGGCATGTCGCTTATCGTCGGCCGGCTTGCCGCGGGCTTTGCCCTCGATCGCATGTGGGCCCCTGCCGTTGCCGCGGTCTTGCTGCCGTTGCCGGCGCTGTCCAGCCTGTTGCTGGCCTATGGCGTGACCGATTATCTCGCCCTGGCGGGCGCGGTCATGCTGTTTGGCTTGGCTACCGGCGCCGAATTCGATCTCATCCCCTATATGGTGACACGCTATTTCGGGTTGAAGCGTTACAGCCAGATCTATGCGCTCCAGTGGGTCGGGTGGACCGCGACGGCAGGTGTCGCGCCCGCCGTGTTCGGCTACACCTTCGATCTGACCGGCAGCTACCAGCTCGTTCTCTATGCTGCAGCCGCCTGCTTCGCGCTTTCACCTCTCCTGATCCTGACGCTGGGGCGTTATCGCTTCGCGGCGTCGCCCCCATCGTAGGCGCTCCCCCCGTTTCCTGCGCTGTGCGGGAAAATGCCGCCGTAGTGACGAAGCTGCACTGGGGTGCCGTCGTATAATGAGTTGGAGACATCGTGAGGAGACGTTCCATTTCTGCACCACGCAAGCCTCAATTTGTCTTGATATTCGGTGCCGGCGGGCGGCTTGGCGGGGGCGTGGCACGGCAGCTCCGCTATCTGGCGCCGGACGTGCGCTTGCGCCTCGCCACAAGCCGGGCGGAAAGTGCCGAGCAGCTCGCCAGGGACTTCGTGGGCGCGGACATCGTGCTGGCCGATTTCAACGATGACGCTTCGATGATGGCCTGCTTCGCCGGTGTCGATGCGGCGTTTCTGGTGACACCCAATTTCCTCGACGAGCAAGCCGCAATGGGTCGGATTGCCGCAGCCGTGCAGGCCAATCCGGCGTTTCGCCAGCTCTTTCGGATCGTCGGCGATCAGCCCGGGATGACTCCGGCGCGTGTTCCGGCCAGCCTGCGCGACCGGCCCGGGCCGGCGCTGCAGCATTATCATGCGCGCATGGTGCTGGAGGGGGCAGGGGTGCCCACCGCCTATCTCAACATCGCGGCTCTGACGACCAATCTGTTCGCGAACGCGCCGGGAATCATCGCCGACGACGTTCTCGCTCAGCTGCCGCGGACGCATGGCTGGATCGATACCGGCGAAGTCGGCGAGGTGGCGGCGCGGCTCATCCTGTCGGGTGACGACCGTCATGTCGGGCAGACATACGACCTCGACAACAACCATGATGTCATCCCCTGGTCCGACGTCGCGGACATGATGTCGTCGGTCCTGATGCGGTCGATCGCCTATGATCCCTCGCCCGAGGGTTTCCTGGCGCAGGTCGGTCCGCTCTATATTCGCAAGATGGGTTTCGAGGAGGCGGCCGATTATTTCCTCCAATATTTCTCCTGGGAATCCCAAATGGACTTGGCATGGCGCCGCACGGATTTCGTGGAGAGAGTGCTCGGCAGGCGGCCGAAGACGTTGCGAGCCTGGATTGAGCAGAATGCGGCGGCGTTCGCCAAGCCGGAGAACGCGTGAGGCGCGCAGCGCGTCGTGCGGAAAAGTGGGAACCTCAATTTCCGCAGCAACGATGATACGACAAATAGTTGTGGGGCTGGGTGGATTTAAGGGATGGATTGCGTTCCGAACGTGTGAAACCGACCGTCGACGCGCAGCGGCGGTAGCTGGCATGCCCGAAGGGGCGAGTCGGTCGGTCGGATCCTAACCGGATTGAAGCATGGTCGTGGACGGACTTTGTCCATATCGCTGCTTATAGTCTGCGGAGAAGCGGCTGAGATGGTCGTAGCCGACGCCCAACGCTATCCGAGTGACGTTGTTGCCCTCATCGCGCGCCTTCTTGAGCTCTTCATGCGCGAGGCTCAGTCGCAGGTTTCGCAAATAATTCATGGGCGTGGTGCCGCGCCAGCGCCGAAAACCGTAATAGATCGATCGAGAGCTCACCTTGGTTACCCGAACGAGCTCCTCGATATCTATGGGATTGCGAACGTTGCTGCGAAGAAACTCCTCGGCGCGTTTGACGTAATAGGGAGCCGCGGGGGTAGCCGCCCGGTGAAACTCGTCACTATAATTGTGTTTGAGGAGGCCGAGATAGGTCATCATCAGGTTGCGCTCCAAGGAGCGTACGACGCGCCACTGACGAAGCATTGGATGCTCGGACAAATCCCGCCAGACCGACAAGGTGACCGCGTACAAGGTGCGGCCGGCGGCCTCGGACTGCACCGCCGAGTCGAACGTCAACGGATCGCTGCAATTCTGGCCGAGCTCGGCCCAAAGCAGGCGCTCCATCGCGTGGCGATCAACTTGCACCTGAACCTGCACACAGGGGCCTTTCCAACGTTTGGACGCCTCCTGCCGAGGATTGAGGACGAACACTTCCCCAGGCAACGCGACCCTGTTGGCACGGTCGCTTTCAATGTTGCAGACGCCGCTGATCGGCAATTGGAACAGATAGTGATTGGCCTCGCGTGTCCTATTGACCCGAAACTCGCTTCCGCAGGTCAACTTGACGATATCGACGTTGGTATTTTCCAACGTGTAACGCCAATGCGTCAGATCGACACCGGAACAGGAATCGAAGGGCCGAAGCGTGTGAAGGCTCGATTCGGTAACGTAACGAGCAGTTTCTTCCAGATCGCAGGTCGCGAACGTTGCCTCCACCTGCGGCGGGACGAACGTCGTCAACTTTTGAATGGCATGACCCATGTGCTTCCGCTCTAACGCTGCACAGCCGACTATGCTGCTACCCACTCCCAAGGATTGTCAATCGAATAAATGGCTCCGTGGCGAAAACGAACTGATTGCTGCAGCTATTTTACCGGCGCTGCAATCCAGACCATTGCGTCGGATACCGTTGCCGAAAGGTCACGTGTGCACGATCGCCGGTTCGGCAACCGAGTAACGAGGAAGCGCGAGCAGCAAGCTGGCGCCTGTCGCCAAAGCGAGAGCGACCGCTAACGTTGCCTCGTGGTAGCTGCCGAAATGGTCGAAACCGGCATCGAAGAGAAAGGGTACGATGCCCTGGACGAGGATGAGAGGGCCGAAGACCGCGCCGACGATCGCGCCGTAGGCACGAAGACCGAAGTAGCGGGAGAGGAGATAAGGCAGTCCGCCATATTCGCTCCCCAGCCCGACGCCGATCAGCACGCCCCCGGCAAGCAACATTATCGTCGAGTCGGCGCGCTGGATGAGCAGGAGGCCGCAAATTCCCGCGACGAACATGGGAACGAGCACGCGCGCGGTTCGAACGCGGTCCAAGATCAGGCCGACGAGGATTTGCCATCCGGCGCAAGCGACTCCCGCCGCGCTCAGCACAGCCGTTGCGGTCGCGAGCGGAAGCCCGCGGTCGGTAAGCAGGGGCACGATGTGCGTGAAGATCGCCGTCAGGCTTCCTGCGCCCAGGACGAGCGCGGTGAGGATGATCCAGAATAGCCGCGAGCGAACGGCTTCCTCGAAGGTCGCGCCGGGGAGGATCGGTGCGTCGGTCTCCTCCGCGCGCCGTGGCCCGGCGTCTTTCAGAAGGGTGAACATGGTCGGAAAGCCGATCGCCAGGACGATCACCCCGACGCCGGCATAGGCATGGCGCCAGCCATATTGCGAGAGCAGCAACCCTGCCGCCACCGGCATCGCAATCGAGCCTACGGCATTGCCGACGCCGCCGGCGATGGCAAGCGCCAGTGCGCGATGTTCGTCAAACCATTCGGCGATCACTTTGGAGTAGAGCGGCTGAATCGGGACGGCGCCCGCAATGCCGATGACGGTGAAGATCAGATAGAATTGGACCACCGATCCATTGGCAAAGACGAGCAGGAGCATCGACAGCGCGAACGCCACATGCCCGGTCAGGATGACGCGGCGCGCCCCGTACCGATCGGCCAGCCGCCCGGCGATGGGAACGACGATGGCTGCGATGATCGCGAGCAGGGCAATCACCCCCGTCACCCGCGCGCGCGGCCAATCGAACTCCCTGGAGATGGGAATGAGGAACAGGCTGAGCACCACCGTGACCGCCGGCGTTATGCTCACGAAATTGCCCATTGTACAGGCGATCAGGACTCCGATGCGCGTGCGGGCCGGGGCTGTCGGAAATGTTCGTGCCTGATCCATCAACTCTCTCTGTCAATAGGCTCGCGTGGGCGGCGAGCCGGCAGTGCAGGCGGCCCCAACCTACTCAACATGGCTGGTTGCGCAGGATTTCACGCGAGTCGTGAGTTGCCGTCAGGCCGACACTGCTCTCCCGAACTCACCGCCAAAGTCGCATGTGACGCGCCTGTCCCGAACAATAGTTGGACATGCAGCACATATTGGCACCCATCGTCCAGTGAGGTGCGCCTTGTTCCAGGGTCGTCAGCCCTGATCCTACCTCGGCAGCGAAGTATCTGTCGCCACAGTGCAAAGACGTCGCGTCCTATTCTTGCAAGAGCGCTGTAACGCTTGCACTGTGGTGCTGGTGCGGCGCACGATGGCGCCTAGGCTGCCCGTTCGAGCCGTCCCCGTTATCCGCAAGACCGGCGGCCATAAAAGAAACTGCGAACAGGGGCCTTTATGATGACACCACAGCTACGCCGCAGTCGAGCACCGCGCGATCGGGCCGTTGCCCACCCAACCGTCTTGCGTCCCGTCGCCAGATATGCGGCGATACTTTCCGCTGCGGCGTCGTGCATTGCGGCGCAAGCCGCTTTCGCTCAGACCCAGCCCTCGACGTCGGCGCCCGCCTCCGCCGAGGGTAGTGCGACCGATAGCGGTGAAATCGTCGTTACCGCGCAGAGGGTGGCCGAGCCGCTCTCCAAGGCGCCGGTGACGGTATCGGCGCTCGGCTCCGAGGAATTGAGCCGGCGCAACATCACCTCGCTGGAGGATTTCAACGGCTCCATACCCGGCTTGCAGGTCAACGCCTATGTCGGCCAGGCCCGAACCAATATCCGCGGCATCGGCCAGAACAGCCTCAGCCTCGGCATCGATTCCCAGATCGCCTACGAAATCAATGGCGTCTTTGTCGGCCAATCGTTTTCCGCTGCGGAAGGGTTTCTGGATCTGGAGCGGGTCGAGGTGCTGCGCGGACCGCAGGGCACCCTCTACGGCCGGAACGCGACCGGCGGCGTCATCAATCTCATCACCGCGAAGCCCAAAAACCAATTCGAAGGCTATGCCGAGGTCACGGTCGGCAATTACAACGCGCTCAGGACCGAGGGAATGGTGAGCGGTCCGTTGTTCGGCGAAAACGTGCTGGTTCGGCTGGTCGGCTCTACAGATTACCACAAAGGCTATTCGCTCAACCTCTTCAACCACAAGCGCTACGACGACTCGGATCAGCAATCGCTGCGCGGAACGGTGCTCGTCAATCCGGAAGGGGCCGTGACGCTCACCGTCGTCGGTGACTATCATCACCAGCATGATGACAGCGTTGCCACCCATTTGTTCCAGCAGACGCCGGGTTTCCCCGATAACGCCGGCGTCGTGCTTGGCGGCCATACGATCCCCCTCGATGCCAATGGCGTCGCGATCAATCCGCGGCTGCTCAACATCAACACCCGGCCCAACTACCGCGACAACAGCGGCGGCGTGATGGCGGATCTCACATGGCAAGTCAGCGATGAGATCAGCCTCAAGTCGCTGACCGCCTATCGGTACAGCAACGTAGGTCTCACGCAGGATTTCGACCAGACCGAGACGGCATTTCCTGGCGATGGCCAGTTCCCGGGAGCGGATCTCGGGGCGGTTCAGAAATCCAAGCAGTTCAATCAGGAGTTCCAATTCTCCGGCGACCTGCACTGGCTGAAATGGGTGACGGGTCTGTATTATTTCCATAATAAGATCGATCCCGGCTTCTACTCGCTCGGCATCAACGTGGCGCCGTTCCCGGCCTTCCCGCCTTTCGTGGTGCCGCTCACGCTGGGAGGCACCTCCGAAACCGACGCTTATGCGGCCTTCGGGCAGTTCACCCTCCAGGCCACCGACAAGCTCGCTCTGATCGCCGGCCTGCGCTACAGCCATGAGAAGCGAAAGGCGATGGTCAGGGTGCAGATACCGCCCTTCGGCCTCGACAACACGCAATTCGGCAAGGTGAGCTTCAACGATCTCTCGCCGAAGTTCACGATCAGCTACCAGGCCGATCCGAGCCTCCTGCTGTACGCGACGGTCAGCAAGGGTTTCCAGAGCGGCGGCTTCGACATCGGTGCCGATCCCAACGTCGATCCGACCCGCAGCGACGAGCCGGTCCCCCACTTCGATCCGGAGACGATCTGGGCCTATGAGGCGGGCATCAAATATCGCAATGCGTGGCTGAGCGCGGACCTTTCGGCGTTCCATTACGACTATACCAATCTCCAGGTCGCGCAGATCAACGCGGCGGGGTTGCCGCAGACGGCGAACGCCGCCTCTTCAAAAATCAATGGCGTGGAACTGGCCGCCACGCTGCGGCCGACCCATCAATTCAGCCTCAGCACGAGCCTTGCCTATCTCGATGCCAAGTTCGACAAATACTGTCAGACTGAGGTGATAAATCGGCTTACACCAGATTGTGCGATAAATGGCGTTCCATCTGTCGATCTTCACGGGAACCAGGTCCCGGGAGCGGCCAAATATTCGGTCAACATGTCGGCGCACTATGAGGCACCGATCGGTCCACACACGCTCTCGCTCAATGGTGAGTGGAACTGGCGCTCCCGCATCTATTTCAGCGAGTTCAATTATAAGTTCGTGTCGCAGCCCGACGTTTCAACCTTCAACGCGAGCATCCGCTTCACGCCCGAGAGCAACCGTTTCTTCGTCGAGGTGTTCGGCAAGAATCTGAGCAACGAGTTGATCGCCGTGGAGAAGCATATCACGGGCGTCGGGTTCGGTTCGATGACGATCGGGCATTTGGCTCCGCCGCGCACCTACGGTGCCAGGGTGCATGTGAACTTTTGATTGGATCGGCGGCGCGATCGGCTTTCGCGAAGGGCCGGGGCGCCGCAATCGCGAGCTTCGGCCAAGCTGTCCTCGGATGATTCCATCTCGGTTTGATCGAGCCGGGATGGCGTCCTGATTTCTCTTTGTTTGCAATGCCATGGCTCTGAAATTGCCGCAAATCCGACCGCTCCGACCATTGTTCTTGCTTCGGCAAGCAAGCCCGGACAATCTGGCTGGTCCGGCGGCGATTGGCCTGATGTGCGGCAGCTCGAGACTGCGTTCAGCCCCGGACAGGAGAGAAGATGTTTCGCATGCAAGATAAGGTGGCGATAGTGTCGGGAGGCGGCAGCAGCATCGGCGCGGAGATCGTCCGCGCCTTCGCCGAACAGGGCAGTCGCGTCGTGATCGCCGATATCGCCGACGATGAAGGTGCCGCGTTGGAGCGCGAGCTGGGGGATGGCGCGCTGTTCGTCCACTGCGATCTGGCCGAGGAAGATTCGGTGCGCGGCTGCGTAGATGCGGCGATGCAGCGGTTCGGCCGGATCGACTATGTCGTCAACTCGGCCGCGCTCTATCAGGATCAGGGCCCCGAAAGCACCGTCGCCGACTGGCGGCGCTCGTTCGACGTCAACGTCATCGGGCCGGTCATGCTGGTGCGTCACGCCCGGCCGCACCTTGCGAAACAGGGAGGCGCCGTCGTCAACGTCACGAGCATCAGCGCGAAGGTCGCCCAGGCCGGTCGCTGGTCCTATCCGGCCAGCAAGGCGGCGCTGCTGCAGGCGACGCGCAGCATGGCGCTCGATCTTTCCGCGGACGGCATCCGCGTCAACAGCGTCTCGCCGGGCTGGACCTGGGCGGGCGGCATGGAAAAGCTCGGGCTGACGCGGCCTGCTGTCGATCGCGTCGCGGCGCCGTTCCATCTGTGCGGCCGCGCCGGCGACCGGCGCGAGATCGCCAATGCGGTCCTCTTCCTATGCTCGGATCTCGCCAGCTTCGTGAATGGTGCCGATCTGGCCGTCGACGGCGGCTATTCGGCGATGGGCCCGGAGGCGCGCCCTTCGGCTTTCGCGGCGCTTATCGAGGCAATCGGAGAAACACCCAATGAGAATTGACCCCTATTTGGCGGTTGGCTTGGTCCCGACCGTTTGGTTCGTTCACGATCGTTCCGAAATCGCCGTGAACCTGGACCATCTGGAGGACCTGATTGCTTTGGGCTGTCTCGCACCGGCGCTCGATTTGCCGGTGCGGCTGATTGCGATACCGGAGGGTGCGTTGCAGGGCTTCACCGACGAGGCCGAAGACACCGACCATAGTGAATTTGCGCGCACTGTCGCCATCGACATTCCAGGTCCCGAGACGGATCGTATTGCCGGCTGGGCGCGCAAATATGGGGTTCACATCATCGCCCAGGCCAAGGCGCGGCATCCCGATTTCAAGGATCGGTTTTTCAATGTCGGCTTCGTGATTGATCCGGATGGGGAGATCGTCCTGCGGCATTACAAGCTTACGCCGCTTTACCCGATCGAGCATTCGGTCAGTCCCCACGACGTCTACGATCTGTGGATCGATCGTTACGGCCGGTCGCTGGAGGCGTTCTGGCCGGTCGTGGACACGCCGATCGGCCGTATCGGCGTCATGATGGCCAACGAGGCCTCCTATCCGGAAAATGCCCGCGCGCTTGCCCTCAACGGATGCGAAATCGCCTATCGGACCGCTTTTCCCCATCCGGGGACGACGAGCGGGATGGGCGAGATTCAGAATCGGGCGCGGGCGCTCGACAACAATATGTATGTGCTGGCGCCGAACTGCGCCGCTTTTCATGGATCGGTCACGTCCAAGATTCCGATCGATGCCTTTGGCGGCCGGTCGATGATCGTCGATTACCGCGGCAACATCGTCGGCCACGTTCCTTATGGCGGCACCTCGACGGTCGTGAGCGGGATCGTGGATATCGGCGCCCTGCGCCATCAGCGTCTGACCTCGCCGTGGACGAATTGGGTCAAGGACCTGCGAACCGAGCTGTACCAGCTGGTTTACGAGCAGCCGATCTATCCGAAGAATCTCTATGCCGACCGTGCGCCGTTCAATCATCACGATTATCGCGAGAACGTCACCTTGCCGCAGATCGAGCTGATGAAAGCGCGAGGCATATGGAAGGAATGATCGCCGTGAAGCGCCGCCTGTGAAGAACCGTCAGGCCGGGCGCTCGCGCATGTCGCCCCGCGCGTGATAGCCGCCGCGGTAGTAGAGCAGCGGCTCTCCCTCGCCAATCCGCGTATGGCTGACATGCCCGATGTAGATGTGATGATCGCCTCCGTCGAAGGTGTCGCAAACATCGGCGGCGATTTGCACCAGCGCGCCGGCGATCACCGGCAGGCCCTCCCAATCCTCGAATTCGAATTCGCCATCGCACGATCCGCGCCCGAAGCGATTTGAGATGTGATGCTGTTCGCTCGTGAGGATGCTGACGGCGTAGCGGTTGGAGGATTGCACGAGCTCGTTGATGCGCGAGCGGCGATCGACGCAGACCAGCACCAGCGGCGGCGAAAGCGAAACCGAAGTGAAGGCGCTTGCGGTGATCGCGCGCACACGGCCGCCGTTGGCCGCGGAGATTATCGTCACGCCGGAACAGAAATGACCAAGTGCGCCCCGAAACATGACTGGGTCGAGCGTCATGCAGCCGCCATTTTCTTCGGGCCCGGCGTCTTCTCGAAATTGGCGCGCACCAATTCAAGCGTGCGTCTCGTCGCGTCTGCGTCCTCGATCCAGGGGAAGAAGTTGCGCGGTATCATGATATTGGTCGCGAAGATCTGGTCGGCAATGCGCCGATCCCGCGATGCCGCGACGATGAGTTCCGGCCATCCGGGGCTGGGGTCGAGCATGATGTTGTTGAAGCGGTAGGCATGTCCTCCGCGCAAATTCCAATAGCGTTCCCAGACCGAGGTCGCCCACGCTTCGTCGAACGGCAGAACGTTTCGGTCCACGATCTCGTCCGCGACGAATTTTGCGTGCTGGGTGGCGTTGTTGGCGCCATGGCCGCCGACCGGATCGAACGCGATCGAACTGTCCCCGACCGGGATGATGAGCGCGCCCGAGGGAAGCGTGCCGTAAGCCGCGCGCACGGTAGGTGGAAATGCCCCCGCCAGCCAGCCGAGATCGTCGCCTTCCACATAATTCATCTCACCGACCATCTCATAATCCCAAGGCGCGTGCTCGCGGACCGCGGCGCGAAGCGTCTCGACGATCTCGGGGCCTGAGCGGGCACTGCCGAACACATCGAGAGGGCTGCCGGGTATCGCCTCGGCAATGAACGACCAGCTCTCGCCGGCGGTCTTATGAGTGAATGGAACCCAGAAGATCTCGCCCCATTGCACCTTGGAATATTTGACCGGGGTAAGGCCCCCGGTCTTGGCCTTCCAGCCCTTCACGTTGGTCACGACGCCCATGGCGAGGTTGCGCAGCGGACGATCGTAGACGCTGCGTTCGGCATCGCGCGAGACGATGCGGCTCAGCTCGCCTTTGCCGACCGCCAGGATGGTGAGGTCGGAGCCGGCGGCGATCTGCTCTGCCCGTGCGACGTCGACCGTTTCTATTCGCAGCCTCCCTCCGGCGGGCTCGAGGTCATTCAGCCATCGGTGATATTTGAGCCGCTGATCGACGGCGCCGCCTTTTTTGGGCAAGCCGGCCACGATCGGCATCAGTCCGCCATCCGGCATGGCAATCTCGATGAAGAGTCCGTCGCCGCCAAACATCGTGTCGGACCAGTGGTCGATGCCGATGTCCCGCTCGATCTGCAGGCTCTGGTCGAACAGAAAGGCGGTCCCGGTAGGCCGCGAGTGGTTCAGCCACTCATCCGCGGTCTTGTCGGAATAGAGGGTGACCTCATAATTTTTCCTGATGAGCGCGTGGGCAAGGACCAGGCCCGCCTGTCCCGAGCCGATGATCGAAATGTGCCGCATGCGGACACTCCTGCATTTGAAAGACCGTTCTTACGATGGCTTCGCTCGTCTTGAGCGCTACCCCGCAGCCGTCACGGTTGTGCGTTTAGCGCCAATTTCGTCGGCGGCGGCGAGTATTGGGCAAACGCCGCACAGTGCCAAGCAGGCTCATTGTGCCTCTTGTCCGGTGCCTCGAATATGCGGTTTCCGGGATCCCGACGGGCCGCCGCGCGGGTGCGGCGAAAACTGCGCATGCATGAAACAAGCTGCGTCGACGAGATAGCGGGAAACGCAGGCGCGCCAGCACCGTCGATCCTTGTAGATCACGGCGAAAGCGCCTTCGGCGCGTGCGTCATATTCTCCGCCATGACTATCCGCGCGAGCGGGCATCCGACCAAGGAAGGACAGACGGTGACGCAGCTTGACAGCCCTCGCGCGAATGCCGGGTTTGCGACCGGCTCGTTCAAGATCGGCTTGTTCGGAGCGAATTGCTCCGGCGGCCTCGCGATAACCAACGTTCGCGAGCGATGGGATGGCTCCTGGCCGTCCAACATCGCGCTCGCGCATGCGGCGGAGGAGAGCGGCCTGGATTTCCTGCTGCCGATCGCCAGGTGGATGGGTTTCGGCGGCGAATCGGAGTTTCAGCGCGAGGTGCTCGAGACGATCGTCTGGGCGACCGGCCTGCTCGCGCGCACCCGGCGCATCACGGTTTTTGCGACGGTGCATTCGGCCTTCTTCCATCCGATCGTAGCGGGCCGCCAACTGGCCACCGCCGATCAGATGTCGGGGGGAAGGATGGGCCTCAATATCGTCGCGGGCTGGAACCAGCCCGAATATGAGATGTTCGGGACCGAGCTCCCCGACGATCATGATGTACGCTACGGTCTTGCCCAGGAATGGTGCGATGTGGTCAAGCGCCTGTGGAGCGGCCCGGATCCGTTCGACTTCGACGGGCGCTATTTCAAGCTTGGCAATGTTCAGGGGGAACCGAAGCCTTGCGGGCCCGGCCTTCCGCCGATCTTGAATGCGGGCGGGTCCGCGCAAGGCCAGGCTTTTGCGCAGCGGAATGCCGACATTCTCTTCACGAGCATCGTCGAGCCCGAGGAAGACCGTCACAAGGTTGCGCAAATCAAGGCCGAGGCCAGGTCCAACTTCGGGCGCGAGAATGTGGGTGTTTTCACGCCATGCTATGTCGTCTGCCGGCCTACCGACCGGGAAGCCATCGATTATCACCAATATTATGCGGTCGATCACGCCGATCCGGAAGCGGTGGATCGCCTGATGACCTTGACGATCAAGCATACCAAAACCCTGTCCGAGGATGTCATCCGGCAAATCAAAGTGCGGCTTGCAGGCGGCCATGGGGTCTACCCGCTGATCGGCTCGCCGGACACGGTTGCGCGCGGGATCGAATCTTTGGCGCGCGCCGGACTGGATGGGATCACGATTTCCTTCGTCGACTACCTTGCCGAGCTTCCTTACTTCGTGGCGGAGGTCTTGCCGCGGCTCGAGCGATCTGGTTTGCGGGCGCATGCCCCGCAGGTCTGAGCCGGCTTCGCTGGATTGACGACAGGAACGTTGCAGATGCCTACCGAAATCCGCCTTGACGACCTTTCTTCCTGGGTTGGCCACACATTCGGCCCGACCGCGCCGCTGATCGTGACCCAGGCGATGATCGACCGCTTTGCGGAGCTGACCGTGGACCGCCAGTGGGTGCACGTGGACGTCGAACGGGCCGGCAGAGAAATGGGCGGCACGATCGCGCACGGCTATTTGATCCTGTCGCTCGTCCCGCAATTCACCGCGCAACTGCTCGTCATCACCGGCGTCGGTCATGGCCTCAATTACGGTCTCAACCGCGTTCGTTTCACGTCCGCTGTGCCGGCAGCGGCGGAGATCGTGGCCACTCAGACGATCACCAAGGTCGAAAACAAATCCGGCGGCATCCTGTTTACGAGCGAGGTTGCGATTGCCGTCGTCGGCGGGGAACGTCCGGCCTGCGTGGCGGAGACTCTGGTGCTGGTCTATCCCGGCGAAGGTAGGCTGGAATAGGCGGCCCCGACAGCCCTCGCGTCCAAGCAGAGATCTATATCGTCGATCCGACTGCTACCATTCCTGATGAAGTCGTAGCGCGAGGATATCCGCGTCGGTCCCCTGGTCGACGTTCGTGGCGGAGCGCTTCTCGGCTTCGGCGTGGATGTAGTTTACCATCACGCGGAGATAGGGATTGAGGTACCAGTTCAGCCCCAGCGTATAGTCGGTGAGCGTTCCGCCGCGCACGCCGCCCGACGCGAGCTGGTCGATATGGCTGTCGAGGTCCAGCCGGCTCCATCGCGCCGCTATCTCGAAGGCGCCGGCGCCGCCCTTCTTGCCGAAGGGATGTTTCGGGGCCAGCCGGGTGAACACACCGTTGCGAGCGTCGTAGACGCGGCTCTCGCCAGTGAGGAAGAAGCTCGCCATCACATAGGCGCCGTCGAAGCGCAGGTCGACGCGGCCGGGAACTTGATCGACCCAGGATGCGGCATATTCGCCCTGGATCGAGAACGGCCCATAAACCCCGGCAGCTTCGAGGCCGAGATAGGCGTAGCTCTTGACGCGTGTAAGAACGCCGGTGTCGACCAGCCGCGCCGCATCGGCCGTGACCTCCGGCTGCGCGCGATAACGCAATTGGCTGTTGATCGGTTCGGCGGCGGTCGGCGTCGTCGTGCCCGGATCCCGCCGATAGCCGGACGCGCCCAGGTGGATCAGCCGGCCCGGCTCGTTGATCGGAGCAAGGGTGACCCGGCCGTGCACGCCCCAGCCCTCGGCAAAGGGGGTGGCGATGTTTGCATTGTTGATGTCGTCGGCGAACAGCCCGATGCTGGCCGAATAATGATCGGATCCGGCGGAGACGCGCGCACCGATCGCGCGCGTGCCGTTCACCGTCGCCAGCGCCGCGGGCAGGCCCGGTTCGAGGAACGTCGATGCATTGGAGCGGTCCGAGAAGGTCGGTTCAAGCCCATTCTGCGGCTTCTGGTTGCCGAAGGTGAAGGTGAAAGGCCGCAGGCCCGCATAGGCGATCGTCGCGTCCCGAATTGAAGAGGCAACGCCGCCCAGCGCAGCGCCATCGAACACAAGCTGATAGTTGAAGTCGCCAAAGGCGGTTCCCTGCACGCCGAAATGGGCGCGTCGGAAATCGGTGCCGCTGTTGACGATCGGGCCGCCCGGACCGCGGCCCGACTGGCGGTAGAATGCAACCTCGGGCTGGATCGCGCCGACGAACTGAATCGTGAAGTCCGACTTCGGGGACTCGAACCGCGGCCCGGGCGCAGTCATTGTCACCTTGCCGCTGTCGGTGGCGGCCTCCACCGAAGAAACGCGCGTCGCCAGGATCGAGGCGACGTCCTCGAGCTTGTCCTTGAGGGCGCTTATTTCCTCGTCCTGCTTTTCGATTCGATCCATCAGCATCCGCTCGGCCGGCGTGAGCGAAGCCGGTCGCGGCGCTTCCTCCGCAACATCTTGCGCCAAGGCGGGTGAGGCCAGGGCGCAAAGCATGACGAAGCCCGGCGCCGCCAATAATCTCGATCTCATTTGGATGTTCCTGCCTGGCGGGATCATTGGGTGCCGAAGCCGTATTTTCGGAAGATCGCCTTGCCCGCGCTCGACAGAAGGAAGGTACGGAAGCTGGCGGCGGCGGGATTCCTCGATCGCGCGAGGATGCCGATCGGATAGCTGATCGGCGGATGACTGATCGCGGGAAAGACCCCGACGACCTGCACCCGCCTTTCGGCCCGAGCGTCGGTTTCATAGACGATGCCGGCGCGCGCTTCCCCCCGGCTGACCAGCGTCAACGCGGCGCGCACGTTTTCGGCGCCGACCACTTTCGGCTCGACTTCCCGCCAGACGCCGAGATTGATCAGGGCGGCTTTCCCATATTTCCCGGCCGGTACCGAATCCGGATCGGCCATCGCCAGCCGGCCGTCGCCCAAGGCCGCGGCGAGTGGGAAATTCCTTCCTATGGTCAGCTTCAGCGGCTGCCCTGCGGGCGCGATCAGCACGATGCGATTGGTCAGGAAGGAGGTGCGCGTGCCGCCCCGGATCAGCCCCTTGTTGGCGACGAAATCCATCCAAGGCTCGTCTGCGGAAATGAAGATGTCGGCAGGCGCGCCCGCGTCGACCTGTCTCGCCAGGGCCGAAGAGGCGGCGAAGGAAATGATCGGCTTGGAATGGCCCTGGGCCATATAGGCTGCCGCGGCCTCGGTCAGCGCTTCCTGAAGGCTGGCGGCCGCCAGGACGACGGGCGGCTTTTCCTGCGCGGCGGCCGGAACGGCCGACAAGGTGGCCGCGGCAATGACCAGCAACGCCGTCCAGAATCGTCGTAACATCCCTGTTCCCCCGCGTGGCGATTTGATTCGCTATATTTCGTCGTATATAGCGATAATGTGGCGGGACAAGAGCCGATCGATGCGCCAGAAGGCGATGGAGCGAGGGATATGTCATGAGCGAAGCGATGCCGCCGATCGGCGTTGTTCAGGATGGTGACGGTGCGGACGTCCAGCGATTGTTTCGCGGGCTCGTCGACCGGTGGAGATCCACGGCACATATCGTAGGCGTGATCGAAGAGGCGGATGGCGAGGTGCCCCAGCCACGCAATGCGCGACACCTGGTCAGCGTGACCGACGGCGCGAGGTTCCGCATCTTCCAGGATCTTGGACCGGGCTCGACGGCATGCCAGATCGATCCGGACAGCCTGTTGTCGGCGGGCGAGGCTGTCCGGCGTGAGATCCAGACGGGCTGCGACCTCGTCATCCTGAGCAAGTTCGCGAAGCTCGAAGCGGAGCATCGCGGCGGGCTGATGCCTGCGCTCCTTTCCGCGGTGGAAGCGGGCGTGCCGCTCCTGACGTCCGTCGGCAGCAAATTCGATGCCGCTTGGAACCGGTTCGCCGAGCGCAATTATGTCAGCCTGTCGGCGGACCCGCCCGCCCTGGACGATTGGTGGTGCCGCGTCCGGGCCGGGTCCTAAAGCAGGATGCGAAAAAGTGGGCACCGGTTTTTCGCAAAAAATCCTGCGACAACAAATATTTCTAGAGCAGGATGCGAAAACGTGGAAACCATTGATGCAGGTTGCCACCTATCGGCGATCAAACAATATATGTCCGCGGCGCGCAGACCGGTGAAGGATTTCTGGCCCTTGAAAAGGCACTGGCCGTAAAAGTTCGCGCAAGCGATGACGCCAAGGAAGGCGCGAGAGCATTCCTGGAGAAAAGAACGCCCGACTATAAGTGCGACCCGCGCCAGGGTCGAAACCCAATCACGGCAACGGTCGCGATCGCCCAGAGGGGCGTGCGGGCGATGCGGGCCATGCCCAACCTTTATCCAAGATCTCTATGATGTCGATTCGTGCGCACCGTTACCGCAATCATGGAAATTATTCTGACCATCTAAGCAGAGTTCTCCGAAGGTCTCCGACGACACTCAGGAGCCATACAACGTGATGGGCAGAGACTCGAAACCATAGAGTCCCATATTTTTGCTTCCTACAGGCGTGCCGACTTCAATACGGATCACCCGCTCTGTCATGGCCGCCAATAATACTTCCAGCTCGAGTTTCGCGAGATACATGCCTGCGCACATATGTGGACCGGCACCAAAACCGATGTGGTCGAGCGCCTTACGGTCGACCCTGAACCGGTCAGGTTCCGGAAACTGCCGTTCGTCCCTGTTTCCGCTCGCATATAGCATAAGTATGCGTGCACCTTCCGGGATCAGCCAACCGTCGATCTCATAATCCTTGGCCGCAACGCGTGAAGACCACCTCACGATCCCGGAGAGGCGGACACCCTCGTTGACCGCGTATCGGATCAGATCGGGATTTGCGCGCAGCAATTCCCACTGATCGGGCGCACGGCCAAGGTTGTAAAGGAGACTGCCCTTGGCAAAGATCGTCGTATCCAGGCTGGGCAACACGTACGACCCGATTGCCGAGCGTGCTTCTTCTTCATTCAGCCTGCCGGATTTCACCGCCTGGAAAAGCGTGTGCGCCCATGACCCGGGCCGCAGATGATCGGGATCGAATTCTTGGAAATAGGTGCCAACTTCCATTCGCACCTCAAAATCCGCCTGAAGGTCGGGATCGATCGTCCCGTCACGATTGACCGGTCCGGCACTGTTAAAGCTCGCGGCCGACCAACGAAGCATGTTCGCCCGATCCTCTTCAGGCAGACCGACGAGATAGGAGATCGCTTCCAACGGCAAGTGCCTTGCAATGGTCTTCATTGCATCGACCTCGCCGCGATCGATCACCGTGTCGAGGAAGCGGCCGATCATCGCCTTGAGAATATCTCGCTGCTCGTTCAGTGCGGCGGGCATGAGCGGCTTCATCATCACCTGCCGAAGCTTGCGATGGCGCTCACCCCCGGAAGCAATGATGGGGGGCAGGGGCCGTGCGGCATTTGTGATTTCGTTCAAACCAATGCCCTTGGTTGAAATGAAGACATCGGGCAACTGGGCCGCGTGCTTTATGTCGGCGTAGCGACTGATCACATATGTGTCGGGATATTCCAGGCGCACGACCGGGCCAAGATCTCGGATCTTTCTATAATGTTCGAATGGATTCCGAAGAGCATGTGCGGAAAAGATGTCTTCGCGATACACTGGAAACTTATCCGCCGCACTGCTCTTGTCGGCCGGCACCATCAACTCTTCCATGTCAGTACAGACCCCATCCGGAAAATATATGTCATCATCAATGCGGGCTTCGGCCATTCGAAAGAGACCCGTCCAATACGCCGTATCGTCAGGAATAAAGGATACAGGATTCCTATAACCGGAAGCGCGTGGCCCTGGTGTCTCAGGCTGAATTCATGCTCATGATCACTGCCTCAAAACGGCCCTTCGCATTCACAAGCATCGACAAACTCCGACCGTATCAGAACTCATACCCAATCCTGATACCGTAGGTACGGGGCGCGCCGACGGCTCCGGTCTCGGAGCCGCCAGGATTTCCGACCGCAGCGATGAAGGTGTGATATTTCTCCTTCGTGATATTTTTCGCCCAAAGGCCGATGCTCCACCCGTTGTTCGGCAACGTGTAGGTTGCCGAAGCGTCGAGCAGGCCCCGCGCCGGTTCCGTCAAGATGTTGTCTGGCCCTGAATAGAACTTGCTCGCATAGCCATAATTCACGTTCAAGTCGGCAATGCCTTTCCAAAGCGGAACCGAATAGTTTGCGCCAACATTGAACGTAACGTCCGATGCATATGGCAGCGAGTTTCCTTTGGCGCTTCCGATCGTCTTCAAGGTCCCTCCGCCGGCAGAGGCGGGCAGAGGTGTGAAGAATCCCGCGGCAGGATAGGACTTGAACTTGGAGTCGAGCAGACCCAGGCCGCCATATAGCGTCAGATGAGGGCCGACCTTCGCGGTCAGGTCCAGATCGAGGCCGTAAAGCCTCGCGGCGGCCCCGTTTTCCAGCAGCGACGTGAACTGGCTGAACACTGTGACCTGAATATTCTTATAGTCATAGTAGAAACCGGCCACGTTCAGGCGGATCGACTTGTCCAGAAATTCCATCTTGAGACCGACTTCGAAGGCATCAAGCACTTCGGGCTCGGTCACCGGCTGACCGGGGCGTGAATTGTAGGCGCCGCTCTTGAATCCACGATTATAGGACGCATAGCCGGTGATATCCGGTGCAATCTCCTGATCGAGTGCGATCCGCCAGGTGAGCTTGCGGAAGGTCGTCTTGTCCGGAACCGCAGGCGTTACGGTTCGCAGGCCCGCAAGGAAGGCCGGATAGGGAGGCGGCAGGACATTGAGGAATTTGGTGGCCGTATAGCCCGATAGCGCCCGTTCCTCGATCGTATAGCGCAAGCCGCCGGTCAAATTGGCACCGGCCCACAAAGGGACCGTAGCCTGACCAAAAGCCGCACCGGACTTGACCGTCGCCTTGGTTCCAAACTCCAGATACTCGAGCGGTGCCAACGTGTTGCCGGAAATCAAGAGCGGCTGAAAGCCGGCTCGTGCATTGATATAGTACAGCCCTACCACCCACTTGATGTTCGAGCCTGGAAGCGATGTGAGCTGCAGCTCTTGGGTGAACTGGCGCTCCCTCCGCGTGAAGGAAGCGCCGACGCGATTGGCCGGAACGGATATGGATTGGAAGAACGTCTCCGAGTCGGTTCGTCGATAGGAGGTGATGCTTGTGAACCTGACGCCATCGAAGTCGTGATCCCATTGGGCTCCAGCTCCGCGCTGTCGGAAGTTGTAGAGTGGATCCTTCGCGGTATCGACATCGTAGAATCCGCCCGAAAAGGTATAAGGCTGTCCCACCTCGACGAACGGTGGCAGCTGGCCCGTCCCGAAACCCACATAAGGCGCCAGATCCGGGCGACTCCCGGCAAGCGTGGTGCCGGGGCCGTAATTTACAACCGAACCATCCAATATATGCGTGTTGGTGAACTGGGTGCCGCGCAGTTTGGAATAGTCAGCCGTCAGTCGAATTTGATCCCGATCTCCGGGTTCAAACAACCACTTTGATCTTACGGCATATTGGTCCTGCTTCTCGACATCATGTCCATTGAAAAGATTTTTTCCCCAGCCGTTCCCCTGCAAAGAAATGAAGCCCGCAATGTCGACCGCCAGTTTCTCCGTAATGCCGGCACTGAGATAGGCCTTGCCTGTGAAGGTGTCGTAATTGCCGTATCCGATCGAAAGTTTCCCGGTCGGCTCATGGCTGGGATCACGCGTCCGGATGTTTATGACGCCGCCCGTGGAGTTGCGGCCGAACAACGTTCCCTGCGGTCCCTTGATGACTTCAACCTGTGCGATATTATTGAGTTGGACGAGAGCGCCACTGACGCTGAAGATGTAGACATTGTCGACATAGGTGGCGACCGAGTTCTCGATTGCCGGTCCTACGGCCGTGGTTCCGATGCCGCGAAGGTGCGCTTGCGTGCCGCCGATACCCGTTACGATGTTGAGCGAAGGCACCACCGAAGCGATGTCGGCGGTATTTGTAATGCCGACCGCCTCGAGCCTCGCGTTCGTCACCGCCGATATCGCAATCGGAACATCCTGAAGATTTTCGGCGCGCTTGTTCGCGGTGACGACAATCTCCTCAATCTGATTGGCGTTCTGGCGCGGCGTCTCGGCCTGCTCGGCATGCGCCGCAGCCGCGGTCAGCGCTCCAATCGCGCTGCAAGTCAGCGAGGCGAGCTTTATTTGCGAGTTCATCCTTCCTCTCCCTTTTTATTTTGGCGCTGACGCCGTTTTATATCTATTGATGCTATCTCTATACTCTTAAACCTCGAGCGTGATGCCAGATATGGATTGTCGATTGATTAGTTCTTGGGAAGACCAGGAGGTATGAAGAACTAAAAGCAGTCCATCCGAAGCCGTCAGGCGTCCACGAGTTCTACAAAGTCGGTCAGCGGCCGGGTGTCTCCCGTGCCAGCGTTGACCTCCACCTTGGGCATGCCGGCCAATCGCGCGCCGTAGCGTTCCGACACCCAGTCGAGACGCATGATGCCGTGGAGGCTCTCGACTTTGATATCCCGTGCAAAACGGCCGACGTCATCGGTCACCGACGCTGTCGAAGCGCCGATGAGCCTCTGCAGTTCGTCGATTGCCGCGCTCATCGCATTGACGGTGTAGCACGCGGTATAGGCCACATCCGCAGGGCCGGTTTCGCGCTCCGCCTCATCGTGGCTGCCCCTCAACCCTTCGATAATCCCTTCTTCCATATCAAAAATTCGATGCATTGCTGCTTCGCACAGGCTGATTATCGTACGCACCTTCGCCATCGTGACGTGGGTCGTCGGCATCGACAGGATCGTCGGATAGATCTGCCCCAACGGCTTTCTCTTCCCGGCCCTGACCTTGAAGACATCCAACGCGCCATAGGCGCCGCCCACGGCGACGGCGCAAAGCCCGGCGAGAATGGTATTGTCGGGCATATTCGCCCCGGCGACGCTGCTGGTTTTCCTGCCTCTGGCCAGCGCTGCAGCGCCGCTGCCTCTGTCCTGCGTCGGGGCGCGATCATTTTCGTTGTCGAACGTGTAAACAAGACGCTCGGGTACGAATATCTCTTCGAGTGTGTAGGCGCTGTTGCTGCTGGTCGCCCTCATGCCTTCGACTCTCCAGTCGTCGGCAATTTTAAACTTGTGGCGCGGAATATAGGAGATGATCCGTTCCTGCGGATCGCCCTTGTCGTCATAAACTGTGGCGCCCGCCATCTGCCATTCGGAGATGCGAACGTTTGACGCAAAGGCCCACGATCCCTTGATCATGTATCCGCCGTCGACCTTGCGAGCCCGCCCTGCTGCATAACTTACGTTGAAGCTGGCGCCGGAGAAGCGCGGGCCAATATGATCGGAACCGAAAAGTTCCCTGCAAACCTCGTCCGAGAACATCTTCGGAGGCTGCTCCGCGGCGAGGAGGCTGATGATGGCACACCATGCGGCGGACGCATTTCCTCTTCCGATTTCAATGATGATTTCAAAAATATCTCTGCTCGGCAATGGCCCGTACCCGCCAAACTCCTTGAGCGTGGCCATTTTCCATATCCCTGCATCGTCCATTGCACGCAGGACTTCATCGTTGAGCTTTCCCATGGAATCGCATTGATTGGCGTTTCTTCTGAGAAGAGGAATGATGGCCCGGGACTTGGACTTGATCTCTTCGCCGATATCCGTCAATTGCGACATGTCGATATTCTTCCTCAGTATATATAGCCGTCTCATAAGGCTATAATTGTGCTCTTCGCTCGTGCCGTCGAACTGGTCTGTTCTTTAGGCCATCATCTGGCATCCATCACATGCGCGCGAGATCAACGCGTTGTTGGCAGGCTCGATATCGCGGTCTGCGTCACCGACGGCGCCCCCTTGTCTTTCTCCCATTTTCCCGCGCGAGCACCGGGCAGCAACGCCCTGCTTCCTGTTCGGCTCGCGGCGACGGATGCGGCATGTGGATTGAATTGCGTCATGGCGATTCCTCTCACCGTGAGCGCCTTTCCGGCGCTGCTTTCCTGTGGCTTAATACGGTATAGACGTACTGTAAATATTTTTTTCCGATTGCCGATTGATTCTTTGTGGACGGTCCTTATGGACGCTCGGGCGGCATGGCGGTGCCATCAGCGGTCGCGCTGGCATAAGGCCAAGGATGTGGGTTGCCGATCATGCTCCCCGGTGGTGCTGTGGATCGCATGCGCAGATGGGCACGGAAGGGTTGGCGGTCGCATCTTCACGTGGCCTGGTATCGGCTTGGCCGTAGGAGAGGGGCTGGCCGGCAATGCAAAGGCCGCTGCATGTCCCGCCCGGCTTGGGCCGAAGGAGCAGGCTGAGTGACTTTGAAAAAGCGCGAAAACCCCGCTAAATCGCCCATTCGGCGGCGCTCTCATGCCGAGCGGCGGGCGGAGGGCACGATCGGCATCGTCGAAGCGACGATCTCGTGCCTGCATCGTCTTGGCTACAGCGGCACCACGATCGACGAGATCCTGCGGGTTTCGGGTGTCAGCCGGGGTCGTCTGCTGCACCTTTTCCCCACCAAGGCCGACATCATGCTCGCCGTTTGCCGGCATAAATGGGACAAGGATCTCCGCTATCTGCGGAAATGGTCGCGGCAGTACGCCTCGCCGCAAGAGCGGCTGTTCGAATGGGTGAATCTGACCTGGAAAATGATCAGCAGTCCGGACGGTATGGCCATACTGGAAATCCGGCTAGCCTGCCGCAGCGATCCTGAGCTTGCGTCGCGCGTGTCGCCAGAGATTCAGCGAATTCAACAGGAGTCGATCACGCAGCTGACGCTGCTGATAGATGCGCTGGATTTGGATCCGGAGATCGATACGCGCGACCTTCGTCATCTGGCTGAAGCCTGCATAGCCTGCGTTCGAGGGCTGGCCATTGTGCGCTCGCGTGCCAGCGAACGATCCGGACCGCCGGCCGCTCTACTTATTTGGCAGGCGTCGCTCATCAATATCCTTTCGGCGAAGGATCGCACCTGATGCCAATCCAAGGGCTTCGTCGCGCCTTCCCGCATGTCGGTGGCTTCGGCCTTCGGCAGCCGCTTCCTCCAGGCTTTGTCCACGCGCGGCAGGAGGAGCAGTTCCGGCCATAACGCCGCGGCTGAAAATGCGTCGATTGCGAGTATCGAAAAAATGAAGACCAAAGAATATGCAGGAATGGAGCCGCACGGCACCGAGCCGGTTATTCTGCTGAAATCTTCAAACGACCATCAACCCAGGAACGTCTCTCGCCGCGCAGCCGCGTGGACTCTATTCGTCCTGATAGCGATTTCGGGATCGAGCTACGTGGATCGCGGCGTTCTCAGCATCGTCGCGCAGCCACTGGCGCGGGATTTGCGCCTCAGCGACTCCGAGCTAGGGCTTCTCGGAGGTCTGGCTTTCGCCATATTTTTCGCCTTGTTCGCTCTTCCGATCGCCAGAATTGCCGAGCGACGGAGCCGCACCTCCGTGATCGCGGCTTGTCTCGTCATTTGGTCCATCATGACCGCATTATGCGGTTTCGCCGGTCATTTTTGGCAGTTGTTTATCCTTCGTATGGGAGTGGGCGTTGGCGAGGGTGGCTGTTCCCCGGCCATTATGTCGCTTCTATCGGATCAGCATCCACAGCGCAGACGCGCAACGATTTTCGCTTTGGTCGGCGCAGGCGCGGCGTTCGGCACCATGATAGGATTCGCTTTCGCGGGATGGGTCGCCCAACATCATGGGTGGAGGGCGGCGTTCATTTCGGTGGGTGTGCCGGGATTATTGCTGGGGCTGATTTTTTTGATGACGGTCGAGGAGCCAAGGCGAGGTTCCTTTGACGAATCCTCGGAGCACGACACCAAAGCTCCAGGCCTGCGGATCGTGGCCCGGACATTGCTTGGGAAAAAAGCATATTGGCATGTTGCGGCGGGCTTCACTCTCGCCAGTTTCGCAGGCAACGGCATAATGCTGTTCCTGTCACCATTTTTGGTAAGGCAATTTGGCCTCAGCCTCTCGCAGATGGGACTGGCCATCGGCGTCGTTCAAGGCGTGGCGGCCGTATTTGGCACCGCCGGCATCGGAATTCTTGCAGGCCGGCTCGCAAATAAAGACAAGCGCTGGTTTGGCTGGATGCCGGCGCTCGCAATGCTATTTGCGGCCCCCGCCTTCATGTTGGCTTTTCATCAGGCATCATGGCTTGTCGCAATGGGGCTGGTCGCCCTGGCGACGACTTTTGGCCTGTCTCATGTCAGCCCGTCGTTCAGCGTCAGCCAGGGCATCGTTCCTTCGCGTATGCGGGCAACAGCCGCTGCCATCATGATGATCGGCAGCAATCTCATCGGTGCAGGCGGAGGGCCGGTCTTCATGGGTTGGGCGAGCGACGTCTTGGCAACACGAGAATTCGGAGCCGGCAATTACCTTGAGGTCTGCGGACGGCAGGACAATGCGGCTTTGGTCGCGGAAGCATGCGCCTCTGCCTCCAGGGCAGGCCTCCAGACCGCTTTGTCCGTTTGCGCTCTGGTCTATGTTTGGTCGGCGATCCACTATCTTTTGGCGGTGCGCACCCTGCGACGCGACTTCGCAGCCGAAAGCGGGCGATAAGGAGGCGGCTACGCCCGGTTCGGCTCCAATTGTCGAAGTTCGGGTTCGTCCGGTCGAATTGCCGATTACATTGCCATCTCAGGTTCAGTCCTGGAACGCTCTATCCGGCACCGGAACTGGTTTTAGAGAAGGATAAGAAAAAGGGGAATCTTTTCTAAAGCGGAATGCGATTCAATCCAATCTCGCTCCGCTCTATTTCGTGCCAATTTGGGCAAACAATGTCGCGATGCACCAGTAATCGGAGCAAAGCCGTATTTTTTCCTCTTGGAATGTGAAGGTGGAGCAGCCTTTGACTTCAAAGCGTCTTCCTGTTGCGGGCTTGCCTCCGACAGCGCCCGTATGCGTGCCCCGCATGACCCACTCCGCACAGCCGCGATCACCAGAGACGAAGGCAGAGCTGATTTCGTAGCGAACGTCGGATGACGCGCTGAACACCTCGTCAGTAAAGGCGTGAAGGTCCGCCGCGCTGCGATTCACGCGCTGCGACGGCACATCTTCATAGGCGAAATCGTCGACGAACAATTCGGCTATGGCCGCGGCATCATGGTCGGACCAGCGCTTCGCCCATTGGGCGATCGCCTGCAGCCGTTCCGCATCCCGGTTCGATCTCGCATTCATCATGTTTCATCCTGTCATTCTGTTTCATTCCGCCCGACGGATGGGCCTGAAGTCGCGGGTTTCGTTGACGCGTGCGACATCCCCCTCACTTGAATATGCAGCCCGATAATATTGGCCTCCGGTGCAGCTTCCAAAGCCGCGATCGACCGTTTGCGCCAAGTGAACCAAAGCACCTTGGCAGGATAACTCCTGCCCCATGCGCCCGGTATGGACCATTGAAAAATGGTGAGCCCAGCTGGATTCGAACCAGCGACCTACTGATTAAAAGTCAGTTGCTCTACCGACTGAGCTATGGGCCCGACCAGCTCGACCACCTAGGAGCCGGGGGTTCGGGGGTCAACCGGAACAGGCGTGCGCTTGCGGAAGGCCAGCTGGCGAACGCGCGCGCCGGTGATCGGATCGCGCCACTCCGGCGCGACCTCAGCGAGGGGATCGAGAACGAAGCGGCGGTCACGCATGCCCGGGTGGGGGACGATCAGGCCTTCGCCGGCCCAGCAGCCGCCGCTCCACAGGATGATGTCGAGGTCGAGCACCCGCGGCCCCCAGCGGCGGCCCGGCCGGCGGCCGAAATTGCGCTCGATCTGCTTGAGCGCGGCGAGCAGCTCGGCGGGACCAAGATCGGTCGCCAGGATCAGGACGGCATTGGCGAATGCGCGGCCGGCGGGGCCGATTGCAGCGGTCGGCCGGACGCTCGAAAGCCGTTCCACCGTACCGAGCCGCGCGACTGCGGCCGCGGCCGCGGCGAGAACCCGGCGCGGTGCGCCATACCGTCCGTGCCGCCGGTTCGAGCCTAACGCGATCGCATAGCTTGTCGTCGCCATAGGCGGTCGCTTAGGGGATCGTCATGCTTGCTGCCAGCCTCGTTCCGCCCAGCCCTGTGCCGAATGCCGAACCGCCGCGCGACTGCCCTTTATGTCCGCGGCTGGCGGCGTTCCGTGCGGCGCTGCAGCGCGAACATCCCGACTGGTGGAACGCGCCCGTGGGCGCGTTCGGCGATCCCGGCGCGTGGCTGGGCATCGTCGGTCTCGCGCCGGGCAAGCATGGCGCCAATCGCACGGGCCGGCCCTTCACCGGCGATTTCGCCGGGATCCTGCTCTACCGGACATTGCTCAAATACGGACTGGCAGAGGGCGTGTATGAGGAAAGAGTCGACGATGGTCTGCGGCTGACCGGCGCGGTGATCGTCAATTCGGTGCGTTGCCTGCCGCCCGAGAACAAGCCGACGCCGCAGGAGATTGCGACCTGCCGCCCCTTCTATGCGCAATCGCTGGCGGACCTTCCCAACGTGCGCGTGCTGGTCGCGCTGGGGCAGGTCGCGCACGGTTCGGCGGTGCGGACGGCCGGAGGTCGTTTGTCCGCATACAAGTTCGGCCATCTCGCCGAGCACGGGCTCCCCGACGGCCGCATCCTGATCGATAGCTATCATTGCTCGCGCTACAACCAGAACACCAACCGGTTGACGCAGCCGATGTTCGAACAGGTGTTCGCGCGGGCGCTGGAGCTGCGGGCCGCCGCAAGGAGGTAAGGGCCTGACTATCCTCGATCGCCGCTGTCCCTGCGGACCGGGACGGCGACCGGGGTGTGCATCATGCCATCCACATTTTGCGTGATGCGCCAGTCTCGTCAGCTGTCACGCGACTTCGCACGATCATAGGATTGGAGGCCGGGCCTGTAGCTCTTCTCGTCGATGAACTGCCGGATGCCCTCCTGGCGGCCCCCGGTCTTGTCGAGGAAGTTCAGGGATTCCTGCGCGCGAACCAGATAATCCTCGGCGTTGTCGTAGGTCATGTCGACCATCCGACGAAGCGCGTCCTTGCAGGCTTTGAGCGTCTGGGGATTCTTCTCGAGAAGAACGCCAGCAAGCTCACGCACGCGCCCTTCCAGGCGTTCGATCGGCACGCTCTCGTTCACCAGCCGCCACTCCGCCGCCTTCCTGCCGTCGATCGTTTCACCGGTGAGCGTCAGGTACATGGCATCGCGAAACGAAAGCAGCTCTGCGACGATCTTGGTGACGCCGCCGCCGGGAAGGATTCCCCAGTTGATCTCGGACAGGCCGAACTTTGCCTCGTCGGCGCAGATCGCCAGATCGCAGGCGAACAACGGTGCGAATGCGCCTCCGAAGCACCATCCGTGAACCATCGCGATCGTCGGCTTCTGATACCAGCGCAAGCGCCGAAACCACCCATAGGATTCGCGTTGGGACTGCCTGATCCCACCCAGCCCACGCGCCTCGGTTTCACGGAAATATTCCTTGAGATCCATGCCGGCGGACCATGCGGAACCTTCTCCGCCGAGGACGAGCACACCGATATCGTCGCGGAACTCCAGTTCGTCGAGCACCTCCATCATGCGTCGGTTCAGCGCGGGATTCATTGCGTTGCGCTTGTCGGGTCGCGCGAACCGCACCCAGGCGATCCGGTCTTCGACGGAAAAGGAAACGGGATCGCACGCGGTCATGAACGTCCTCCGATTGTATTGAGTGAGCGGCCGCCGGAATATCCACTCGACCATTCTGACGACTGATTATGGACAGATTACATAATTGCTGAATCCGCCGTTGCGGCTCGTAAAAACCGCAAGCGCCTCGTTGACGTCTTCGAGCTTGAAGACCTCATGTTCGAGCACCTCGAGCCTGACGGCGCCGGAAGCGGCAAGATCGGCCATCTCCTGGCCGTGAGCGGTCGTGAACCAGAGCGAGCCGATCATACTTTGGTTGCTGTCCATTACCTTGTGAAGATCGACGGGGACATCCCCTCCGACCGCGCCGATATTGACATGGCGGCCCCCACGGCGAAGCGACTTGAAAGCCTCAAGCATCGATGCCTGGGGGGCGCCCGGACCAAGAGCATCGATGACGACGTCCGCACCTTCGTCTCCGGTCAGGCCGCGCACCCAATCGTCGATCGCCCCTTCGTCGTCGAGCGAGCGGACGTGGATCCGATCGGGGGCCAGCGCCCTGACCTTTTCGAGCAGGCGCCGATCGCGGCCCGTGCCGAAAATCGTTCGAACGCCGATCGCAAGCGCGAACAGTGCAACCCCGATCCCGAGAGTCCCCGAGATGCCATTCACCAGCAGGGTGGTCGTCATATCGGCCCGCGCGCGTCGCAGCGCGTGATAGCCGGTGCCGAGATAGCCCCAGCGCGCGGCGGTCTCAAAGCTCACGTTATCGGGGAGCGTGACCAGGCTATATTGCGGCGCCGTCATATACTCGGCCAGCCCGCCGTATGGATAGTCTTCGAACATCTTCTGCGATTCGGCGCTGAAGCCGAAATAGCCGTTGAACGAATAGAAGCGGCAGGATGTCGTATCGCCGAGCCGGCACGACCGGCATCCGCCGCAATAGCGCGCGGGATTGACATAGACCCGCTGACCAAGGTCGATGCCGTGAACCTGCTCGCCTTTCTCGACCACCACTCCGGCCGCGTCGAGGCCGAACACGGCAGGCAGCCTGGGAAGGCACAGGTGAGGAAACCATTGGCCGATATTGTTGAGCACGTTGCCGAGGTTCGGCACGATTCCACATGCTTTGACTTCGACGAGGACGTCGGTGGGTCGGGCTTGCGGGCGTTCGATGAGATCGATCGAAAGCGGCTCGCCCACCTTGTGCATGCGCGCCGCGCGCATGGTTCCATGCATGCGCCGCACCTTGGCGCCGGAGCGCGATGGATGTTGAACGCCTGTTGGCATGACGGACCCCTCCCAAGATCGACGTTCGCTGCAATAATCGTTATCTGATATAGGGATGTCGATCGCGGTTGGATGTCAAGCGGAATTCTGTCGCTCGATGCTGCGGTTGCTGTGCTTACGGGTGATCCGCAGAGGCATTCTCCGGCCGGCGTTGGCGCCTCGAAGGTGTGAGGGTAGCGAAGTGGCTTTGAAGTTCATACCTTCTGCGTCATGCCCGCAGCCGCGGGCATCCGGCTTCCTTTGGGACGGCAAGGGAGTGAAAAGGCCGAAGTCCCGCAGTCGCGGGAGCGGCGAATACATCCTTCAGGTCCAGATGACCGGTCGATGGAAGGCATTGGCATGGGCGACGGCAATTGGTGAACCGACATGGCAGCGAATCAGCGGACGCGCTTGAGGCGGAGATGATCGGCGGCTCGGAAAACTATGGTGAATTGCTGAAGACGGTCGGATTTTTGACGCGCGCGGTCCAGATTCGGATCTTCCGTGAGTTTTTCGCGGAGTTTTCCGAGGGCGACGTCACGCCGGCGACCCATGCGACGCTGCATCTGATCTGGAAGAATCCTGGGATTCGTCAAGGCCGAATTGCCGACATGCTGGACATCCTCGATCCCAATATGACGCCGCTGATCCGGCGACTGGAAGCCGCCGGAATCGTGCGTAGGGAAAGTCATCCGGACGACAAGCGCTCGCTGTCGCTTTTCCTCACCGAAGCCGGAGAGAAATGGGCGATGGCGATCGACGACCGGACCAACAAGCTTGAGCAGGTCTACGCCGCCACATTGTCGCCGCTGGAGCGAGAGTTTCTCGTCTCCCTGTTGGAGCGCGTGCACGCGCATCTCGCCGCCCGCCAGGCGTCCGCCCCGCCGGAAATATCCAGCCCCAAACGTGGAAAGACTCGCCGACGCGCCGGATCGCGGGCGCGGATCTAGAGACCGCGTTCCGATCGCGTGTCGGACGGGATCGCGATCGGCCCATTTTCCCGGCTTTCCCACACCAGGTCCCAGGCCATCGATTTTGGGCGTTCCAAAGCGCGGCGCTCGCCACGTCCGTACCCGCGAATCTAAAGGCTGGATCGGCCATAAACGTTATGATAAATAACATTCAGGTGGAGTGATCCACCGATATGAGAAATACGGCGACCGGGGGTTGAGGGTGCCAAATTCGGCGCGAGTGCGTGGCGCTCTCGTCGGTTCTCACGCCTGACCTCCCTCGTTGCCGATCACAACGGGGAGAGACGAGATGGTCCCACGGTGCTTGCGCGTGCTGCTTTTTTCGACGGTCGCGATGTCAGCGAGCGCGGGATGGGCGCAGGATTCGGCAAAGGGCGCTGCGGCCGCGCCAGAGCCTTCAGGTGCGGGCGCAGCCCAGGCCGGGAACGCGATCGGCGAAATCGTCGTCACAGCGCAGCGTCGGGCTGAAAATGTTCAAAGGGTTCCGATCGCCGTCACGGCGATCACGAGCGAGGCGTTGGAAGCGCGCGGCATCACCAGCGTTGCGGCGCTGACCAATCTGGCGCCGAACACGACGCTCGACGCCGGGACGCCTTTTTCAGGTTCGGGTTCGGTGCTGGCCGCCTATATTCGCGGCATCGGCTCCAACGACTTTGCCTTCAACATCGATCCGGGTGTGGGCGTCTACCTCGACGGCGTCTATCTCGCCCGCACGGTGGGAGCCAACCAGGACTTGCTCGACGTCGAAAGGATCGAGGTCCTGAAGGGGCCACAAGGAACGCTTTTCGGCCGTAACACCATCGGCGGCGCCATCTCCATAGTCACGCATGATCCAGGCCACGCATTCGCCTTCAAGGGCGAGGTGACGACGGGTAGCTTCAGGCGCCTCGATGCGCGCGGCACCGCCGATATTCCGTTCACGCCCGCCCTTGGTGCGACGGTCTCCTTCGGCGTAACCACGCGCAACGGCTATATGAAGCGCATACCGTTCCCGTTCGACCAGCCCTATCTGATCGAGCCATCCTCGATCTACAAGCTCGCGGGCTATGACACGGCCCGGCGCGAGGGCGGAGACGACAGCTGGAACGGCCGGATCAAGCTCAAATGGGATGACGGCGGCAGGGTCCGGGCGACGGTCGTCGGGGATTATAGCCGGACCGATTCCACCGCTACGCCAGCCAGCCTGCTCGGAACCACTGAATTCGTGCCGGGGCCATTTGCCGGCCTGGCGCAGTTCGACCTGGTGACGCCGGGGGGACCGACGGCCCTGGATGTCGTATCCGGGACATCGGGATTTCTGTTCGCCGGCCTTTACAATTTCTGCATCAACTCCGATCCGGCGCAGATCGCCGCCCGCAATGCGCAAGCGCTGTGCGGCGTGCGAGGCACCCCGCTCAACCCGGCGGGGCTCAAGCCCGCGTACGGCGGCGCCAATGTCGATGCCGATCCCCTGAACAACAGACTGCCCTATGACAGCCGGTTCATCACCGGTGATCGGGACAAGAGCTATTCCACCGGTCCGAACTTTAGCAAGCTCACCTCCTGGGGTCTGCTGGGAATTCTGGAAGGGGATCTGAGCAGCGAAGTCACCCTCAAATCGATCACGGGATATCGTGAAGTCCATTGGAATGCGGGGATGGATTACGATGGATCGCCGCTGAACATTCTCCATCTGACCTTCGACATGAATCAAAAGCAGTTCAGTCAGGAGGTGCAGGTCCTTGGATCGCTCCTCGACAACAGCTTGAAGTTCGTCCTCGGCGGTTATTATTTCCAAGAATCAGGCGACCTGTTGGACAATGTTACGACGGGCGCAGGCTTCCTGGAAATCGATGGTCCGAACACGTTCGATACGAAGAATGCAGCCGTATTCGGACAGATCGATTGGCGCGTCATGGATCTGATCGGGGTCACCTTGGGTGGCCGCTACACGCATGAGAAGAAACGGTTCGAAGGTGGTCAGTCGGATCTGAATGGGTTCAACTACAAGCTTTTCAATTGCCCGATCTATGGTGATCCTTGCTCCACGGCGCTGGGTTTTCCGAACCCGTCGCAGCCGCTGCGTTATTATGTAACGGGTGAGCAGCGCAAGTCGTTCAACAATTTCTCTCCAAAGGTCGGGCTGCAGGTCTACGCCGCTCCAGACGTCATGGGCTATGGGTCATGGTCGCGCGGGTACAAGACCGGGGGCTGGACCACGCGCCTCTCAAACCCGCTGCCCTACGCACCCGACTTCGATGAGGAGAAAGCGGAAACCTTCGAGATCGGCCTCAAGTCCCGGTTTCTCGATCGCAGGGTGCAGCTCAACCTTGCTGCCTTCACCACGAAGTACAAAGGCATCCAGCTGAACTTTCAGCAAGGCATCAGCCCGACCCTCCAGAACTCCGGCAACGCCCGCATCAAGGGTTTTGAGGTCGAGGCCACCGCGCTGCTGATCGAGGGTCTGCGGATCGACGGTTCGATCGGATATACGGACGCGCGCTATACGAGTGTCGAGCCGGCCTCGCAGGTGGCGCCGAACTTTTTCCAGGCGGGCGTGTTTCGGGGAGCGTCCCTGCCGAAGGCGCCAAAGTGGAAGGTCAACCTCAGCCCGCAATATACGCTCACCCTGGCCGGCGGCGGCGCGCTGATCTTCCTTGCCGATTATACGCATACGACGGCCATTTGGAACGACACCGAACGTTCGTTTCTCCTCCGACGGCCGTCGACCGACCTCCTGAATCTCAGCGTGACATTCCGTCCTTCCGGACAACCATGGGAGCTGACCGTCGGTGGGACGAACGTCACCGACGAACGATTCGTCATGACGGGACTGACCAATATCGCGGCCGGAACGATCACGGGAACCTACAACCGTCCGGCGGAATGGTATGTGACCGGCCGGGTTCATTTCTGACCGAATGGTCGTTTGGAGGCGTTTCCGCCATCTCGTCCGGTAGCGGTCGACGACCGGAAGGCGCCCTAAATATCCTCCACGATCCGTCCGTACAGATCCGGGCGGCGGTCGCGGAAGAAGCCGAAGGCGGCGCGGTGGCGTTTGACCTGGTCGAGGTCGAGCGTCGCGACCAGGACGCCGCTTTCCTCGGCACCGAACTCCGCGAGCATGTCGCCGCGCTCGTCGCAGATGAAGCTGTGGCCGTAGAAGCGCTGGCCGCATTCGGTGCCGATCCGGTTCGCGGCCACGACCGGCACGACGTTCGATACCGCGTGGCCGATCATCGCGCGTCGCCACAGACGGCTGGTGTCGAGACCGGGGTCGTGCGGCTCGCTTCCGATCGCGGTCGGATAGAAGAGGATCTCGGCGCCCATCAGCATCATCGAGCGCGCGGTCTCGGGGTACCATTGGTCCCAGCAGATGCCGACGCCGAGCGTCGTCCGGCCCGCACGCCACACCTTGAAGCCGGTGTTGCCCGGCCGGAAATAGAATTTCTCCTCATAGCCCGGGCCGTCGGGAATGTGGCTCTTGCGATAGACGCCCATGATCGCGCCCTTGTCGTCGATCATCGCCAGGCTGTTGTAATGATGCGGGCCGTCGAGTTCGAAGAAGCTGGTCGGGATGAAGATCTCGAGCTCGGCGGCGAGCGCACGCATCGCCAGCACCGCGGGATGCTGCTCGGTGGGCCGCGCGTTTGCGAACAGGGCCTCGTCCTCGGTCCGGCAGAAATAGGGGCCTTCGAACAATTCGGGGGGAAGCACCACCTTCGCGCCCTTGCCGGCCGCCTCTCGCACCAGTTCCGAGACCGCGGCGATATTCGCGTCGATGTCGTCGCCGAAGGCGAGCTGCAGGGCGGCGACTGTAAGCGTGGACATCTTCTCTATCCGTACTCCCCCCGGCGCGTACCCGGGGTCCCTTCACGCCCGCGATTGCCTCAAATCGCCCGGGGACGCCAGCCTTCGCCGGCCCGGCGCGCGGTCAGCAGGGGACGTGCTGGCTGATGCAATGAAAGCTGCCGCCGCCGGTGAGGATGTGGTCGGACCGGACGCCCACGGCCCTGCGCCCGGGAAAAAGGTCTCCGACCGCCGCGACCGCGGCATCGTCATTGGCTGCCCCGTAGATTGGCACCACCACCGCGGCGTTGCCGACGTAGAAATTCATGTAGGAAGCCGGGACGATCTCGCCGTCGCGTAGCACGCGGCCGGGCGAGGGGAGGGGCAAGACCTCCACTCCGAACGCCTCCGCCCGGGCGCGTGCGTCCGCGTACATCACCGCGTTCGGATCGTCGGCGGCGGGCACCGGCACGGCGAGCCGGTTCGTGCCGACGACGCGCGCCAGATTGTCGACATGGCCGTCGGTATGGTCGTTGAGCAGGCCGTCGCCGAGCCACAGGATGCGGTGGACTCCCAGATCGGTGCGCAATCGCGCCTCGATTTCGCCTTTCGTCATGCCCGCGTTGCGGTTGGGATTGAGCAGACATTGTTCGGTGGTGACGAGAAGGCCTGTGCCGTCGACATCGATCGCGCCGCCCTCCAATATCCAGTCCCGGCGCTCGGCATCCATGCCGGCCGCGGCGGCGAGGCGAAGCCCGATCGTATCGTCGCCGACAAGATCATATTTGCCGCCCCACCCGTTGAAGCGGAAGCTTGCGGCGGATCGCCGGCTTCTTTCGCCGAGGACGATCGGTCCGGTGTCGCGAAGCCAGATGTCGCCGAACCCTTCCTCGATCACCGCGATACCGGGCCCGGCCATCTGCCTTGCATCGCGTGCGCTATCGGGATCGGCGGCGACCAGGCGGACCTGCTCGCCCGCGCCGCCGGCGTGCACCGCTTGCGCGAAGGCGATCACCTCGGCGCGTGCGGGCTCCAGATCCTCCTGCCAGAGGTCGGCGTGGCTCGGGAACCCGATCCACACCCATTCATGTTTCGCCCATTCGGGCAACTGGCGCAGCGGCATGGCCGGGTTCCTTACCGGCGCCCGCGCGACTTGTCGCGGATGGCGCGGAATTCGGCGGTCGGCGCCCAATCGGGCCAGTCGCTGCCTTCGGCAAGTTCGCGGCCTACCGCGTAGAAAAGGCCGACGTCCTGGACCGCGCCGCTCCAGTCCCAAGTCGGATCATATTCGTCCTTGGGGCCGTGATAGCGGTGCGCGATATAGTCCGCGCGCGCCGCCGCCCCGGCCGCAAGGCCGCCCTTGACGAGATCGTCGCCGGCGGAAAAGCTCGCCATCGGCACGCCCTGACGGGCGAGACTGAAATGATCGGATCGGAAATAGGAACCCTTTTCGGGATTGGGTTCGGGCGCGACTTTTCGTCCCTGCGCCGCCACCGCTCTTTTCACATAATCGTCGAGCTGCGACTTGCCCGCGCCGACGATCGCCACATCGCGCGTCGGCCCGATAATGTTCAGTATATCCATATTGACCCCGCCGACCGTCCTGGCGAGCGGATAGATCGGATGTTCGGCATAATATTTGGAGCCGAGCAGCCCCGATTCTTCGGCCGTGGTCGCCATGAAGACGATCGAGCGCGCCGGCGCTCCGGCCTTCGCATGCGCTTCGGCCAGCGCGACCAGCGCCGCGACGCCCGTGCCGTTGTCGACCGCGCCGTTGCAGATGTCGTCGCCGTCGGGGGCCGGGCTGCAATGGCCGAGATGATCCCAATGCGCGGTGTAGAGCACATATTCGTCCGGATGCGTCCTGCCTTTGAGGATACCGACGACATTGTTGGAGGCCTGGCGGCGGATCTGGTTGGAAAGGGCGATACCGGCTTTCATTCCCAGCGGGACGGCCCTGAAGCCGGGTTGCTTCGCCGCGCTGCTCATCGCGTCGAGATCGCGGCCGGCGTTCGCGAACAGGCGGCGCGCGGCGTCGTTGGTCAGCCAGCCGATCACTTTGGACTGGTCCATGTGGTTGCGGGCGTCGTCCATTTCATATTGCGGGCCGGTCCACGAGGATTGGACGACGTTCCAGCCATAGGCGGCGGGCTCGGTGTCGTGGACGATGAATGCGGCGGCGGCGCCCTGGCGGGCGGCTTCCTCGAACTTGTACGTCCACCGGCCGTAATAGGTCATCGCCCGGCCCTCGAACGGGCCGTTCCGATCGCGCATCTGATAGTCGGGATCGTTGATCAGGATGACGACGGTCTTGCCGCGCACGTCGACGCCGGCATAATCGTTCCAACCGCGCTCCGGGGCGTTGATGCCGTAGCCGACGAAGACGATGTCGCTGTCCTTGACCTCGGTCCTTGGCTGTACCTGATAGGTGGCGGCGACCATGTCCGCGCGATAACCGAGCGCAAGCGGCTGCTTGCCGCCGCTGATCGCGAGCGGCGTTGGACTGGTGTCGATTTCGACCAGCGGTACGGGCTGCAGCCATTGGCCGCGGTTGCCGGGCGCGAGGCCGGCGGCCCGGAAACGATCGGCGATATAGGCGATCGACTTGGCTTCGCCGGGCGTCGCCGGAGCGCGTCCCTCAAATTCGTCCGAGGACAATGTTCGGGTGACCGACTTCAGCGTTTCTACCGAGACGGATGGGGCAATGGCGGCGGGCGCCGTGGCGCTTATCGCCGTCAGGCAGAGAAGAAAGGTAAGGCTTTTCATGGTGGCAGCCACCCTGAATGTGAATGGAGGCCTCTTGGCACTCGGCCCGTGGTCCGGCAACCTGCACGAACAAAAAGGGCGGCCCGATCGGACCGCCCCGTCTGAATTGCGCGATGCGATCGATCAGCGCGAATAGAATTCGACGACCAGATTGGGCTCCATCCGGACCGGATAGGGAACCTCGTCCAGCGTCGGCACCCGGTTGAAGG
>DATFHP010000054.1:0-4519 GCA_035248285.1 Allosphingosinicella sp.
GGCTCAAACTGAACCCTAAAATGATCCTGATCGCGATTGCCGTGGTCGTGGTCTCGTTCTTCGTCAGTCTGAAGGCTCTCGACTGGCTCTCGCCGGGCACGCCGCTGCCGAAAGCAGCGCAGGTCGCACTTCAGCCGCTGCCGCCGGCTACGCGCTCGTCCTACGTGATGGCGCCGGTCTCGATCACGCTGGCGGCGCTGCGCGATGCCGCCGATCGCGCCGCGCCGCGGACCTTCAACGGCAAGGCCGACAATCCGGTCGCGCAGGTGCTCCAGAACGCCGACATCGGCTGGACCGCTTCGCGTGGGCCCATCGCGGCCAGCGGCGCGCAGGATGTGCTGTCGCTGTCGACGCCGCTGAACGGCAAGATCAACGTCACCGGCTCGCTGTCGTCGAAAGCGACCGGCGCGGTGGGCGATGCGATCGGCGGCTTGCTCGGCGCCGATGCCGCCAAGCGGATCGGCAGCATCAACATCAAGCAACTCAACGCCAGCGCCGAGCTGAAAGGCACCGTCACCATCACCTCGCGCCCGAGACTCGCCGCCGCCTGGCGGGTCGAGCCCAATCTTTCGGCGCAGGTATCCATGGGCGACACCAGCCTCGTGGTCGCTGGCGCCCGCGTCAACGTGCCGAATGAGATCAAGCCTGTCATTGACAAGACCGTCGGCGAGCAGCTCAACGAGGTCGGCCAGCGCATCCGCACCGATCCCACGATGGAGCGTGCGGCGCGTGCCGAGTGGGCCAAGGCCTGCCGCTCGGTGCCATTGCAGGGCACGGGACAAACCGCCTCGATGCCGCCGCTGTGGCTCGAGTTCAAGCCGACCCGCGCGCTCGCCGCTCAGCCGAAGGTCGACGGCTCCGCCGTGTCGGCGACGATTGGCATCGAGGCCGATACCCGCGTCACGTCGACCGAGACGCACCCCGATTGCCCGTTCCCGGACAAGATCACCATCGTGCCGCCGACGCCGGGTGGCGTCAGCATCGCGGTGCCGATCGATCTGCCCTTCACCGAGCTCAACACGATCCTGCAATCGCAGATCGCCGGCAAGACCTATCCGGAGGATGGATCGGGTCCGGTCGCGGTCACCGTCAAGCAAGCCACCATCGCGCCGGCCGGCGATCGCCTGCTGATCTCGCTTCTGGTGCACGCCAAGGAGAAGGCAAGCTGGTTTGGCTTTGGTGCCGACGCGACATTGCGCATCTGGGGCCGGCCCGTGCTCGACCCGGCACAGCAGACGCTGCGGCTGACCGACATCCAGCTTACGGTGGAATCGGAGGCGGCGTTCGGGCTGCTTGGGACGGCGGCGCGCGCGGCGGTGCCGAGCCTTCAGGAGGCGCTGCTGCACAAGGCGAGCGTCGACTTGAAGCCGTTTGCGAGCAATGCGAAAGCGAAGATTGGCGAGGCCATCGCGCAATTGCAGAAGAACGATGACGGCGTGAAGGTCGATGCCAACATCAACGACATCAGCATGTCGGCAATTGCCTTCGACTCCAAGACGCTACGGGTGATCATCGCCGCCGAAGGCGCGATCCGCGCCACCATCACCAAGGTGCCGGGATTCTAGCACTACTTTGGCAGAATCTGTTTGCTCCGGTGTTTTTCAAGGATTTGTTTTCGGCAGTATGGACACCGTTGAGACGGCGGCCGAAGGATGAGATCGACGATGGCGTGACGCACGGCGGGCATGGTTGGCTGAGGCGGAGGTCCGTTGATTCTTTTTTTTCCGCCCCGCGTGTGCGAGGCGACGATGTTGCAGGAAGGCGTAGGCAATCATTGTCATCAGGGCGTGGCGATGAAGACCCTGCCATGATCGCCCCTCGAAGTGATCGAGTCCAAGCTCCTCCTTCAACTGCTGATGCGCCTGCTCACAAATCCATCTTGCCTTGATGGTGGCGGCTAGTGTGCGCAGATCCGTCGCCGCAGGGAGATTGGCAAGATAGTATTTCTTCTCCCCTGAGGCACGTTGCTCGCCAATGAGCCAAGCTTCGTCGCCCGGGAGATGCTGCTGACCCTTATCCCAAATCCGCTGAGGAGGGCCGTCGGCGGTGCGGACACGGAGAGCAGCAAATCGGGCTTTCAGCCGACCTTTCGTCCCGCTGCGCCAGCTCACGGCTTTCCATTTGGCGCTGGCCAGCATTTGTTCTGCCGCAATCGATAAGATATCGGGCACGTGGTGCTTTCGTGGTTTCCCGCGGACTTTGGTAATCGGCCAAATGAGCTTCACATCGACCGGATACACCTTCAGGTGCCGAGGGATGCCGACGGCCCAGGCCAGCCCGCGCTCTGTCAGCCCTTGTCGAAACGGTGCGCTAAGTCCGTATCCTGCATCCGCCAGCACGCATCCAAAGCGCACGTTGGCTGCCATCGCGCGGTCAATCTCGGCTAAAGCGATCTCCGGCTTGGACCGTGGCGTTCGGTGTTCGACTGGCACGCGAGCGCGCTTCAAACGAGACACGTCGCTTGTCCAACTGTCAGGCAGAAAGAGACGTAACGCGATCATCACTGGCACTTCGCCGCGCGCAAGCGTCAAAGACACCAGCGTTTGGCAATTTGCAGTTTTGCCGAGAGCCGACGCGTATTGAGCCGCAACACCAACCGAGCGTTCACCCTTCTTCGGCAGTGAGGTGTCATCAATAACCAGCACCGCATCCCTGCCGCCGACAAGTCGGTCCGCCTGGTTGAGCAGCTCTGTCTCCAGCGGCGTCGCGTCCCAGACACCGTCCGCAATGAAATGGTGCAGCTGGTCGTAGTTGCCCGTGGCAAGGCGTTCTGCCATCGGCTGAACGCTCTTGCGATCGCCAGGGCCGATCAATCCCGCAACGTACAGAGGACACATCCGCTGCCGAGTCTTATGACCCAGCCGGTCCAAGAACGGCAACAGCCAGCGTTCGAGTTCGTCTTCCCATCCCGCCATGGTCAGCCCTCCAAGAGCCGACCACCCATGAATCATTGAAAAATTGATTCGGGAATCCCATAAAGCTCGACAAAATCAACGATCTGCCAAAGTAGTGCTAGGACGCGGACTCATAAAGACGCAGCCATAGCCTGATTGCCGCGAGTTGAACGAAGGCAAGGTAGTTGGCAGCGAGCCTGTCGTAGCGCGTCACCAACCGACGACAATGTTTGATCCTGTTGAAGAACCGCTCGACTTGGTTGCGAGCGCGATAGAGATAGGGGCTGAAGCAGATCGGATCGCTCCGATTCCTTCTCGGCGGGATGTTGGCCCACGCGCCCTTCTTCATGGCGAGCTCTCTGATCCAGTCCGCGTCATAGCCGCGGTCGGCCAGCAGCATTGACCCAGATTTGAGGCGAGACAGCAGCTTTCCAGCAAGTCGAACGTCGTGTGCCTCGCCGGGGCTCAACGCCAGCCGTACCGGCAGACCATTGCTATCGACCACAGGCAGACCATTGCTATCGACCACAGCATGAATTTGCTCGTCAAGCCGCCGCGCGACCTCCCCATCGATTGACGCTTGTTTTGTGTGATGCAGGCTCCATGCTGATGCACGCGGACAATGGAGGTGTCGATCATCTGGACAGCGGCATCGTGGGCTACGGCAAGTGCGTCGATGATGCGGCCCCAGACACCAGCCCGTCGCCAGCGGACGAAACGGTTGTAGCAGGTCGTGTGCGGGCCAAAATGATCCGGCAAATCGCGCCAAGCTAATCGCGCTACTACCTCCGTCCGGGGGACGCTGATTCGACCGCTATAGCTGATACCCGGCCTCCGGAGAGTGATCCAACACGCCCATCGTGACCGTCCATCGGGGGTGCGCCCTCGATGCCGAACGTTGTGGCGAGTTCTCTAACGCCAACTGGGGTTACGACGAGCGCTCGGCTATCCCTGACGTGCTCGACCCAATCATGCTCGAGAGCGTGATCAAGAATGGCGGCGCCGACCGCCCCGGCCAGATGCGGCCGGCGCTCGCTCCAGTCGAGACAGGGGCGACAGAACACCCGGCGCTTGGAGGCGAGGCGAAGATCGACGCCCAACTCATTGAAGAATGACCGGCCGGCATCGGTGAGTTGCCCGCCATCCTCGTCGAGCAGAATAAACGACTGTTGGACCAGCCGGTCGGCGATTGCGACGGCGATGCGGCCGGCCATGTGGTCATAGCACGTGCGCGCGTGCCGGAGCGTTTCTCCACCGCGCCAGAGATTGCGCTGCCGGGCGGGGCCGTCCTGCGCCACGACCATGAGACCTTCCAGCACGCGCGCGACGTGCGGAGAGGCCAGGCGGAAATATCGTCGTCGGCCCCGCCTTGCGAGCGCGAGCAATCCCGCGTCGCTGAGTTTCGCAAGATGGCCACTCGCTGTCTGCGGCGCCACGCCAGACACATAGGCGAGCTCCGAGGCGGTCAACGTTCGGCCATCCATCAGCGCGCTCAGCATGTTGGCGCGCGCCGGATCGCCGATGAGAGCCGCGACTTGGGCGATTTTGGGTCCCGTGTCCATGTCTGTCTCCTAACGCCGACGAGGACGCAGTGCCAAGCGCAAATACTTCGGCCGAGACCGTAG
>DATFHP010000055.1:0-14130 GCA_035248285.1 Allosphingosinicella sp.
TTCGAGCCAGATGGAATGAGCTGGCCGCCGTGCCCCCGGCACGGCTGCCGATTGCCGGGGCAATCGGCACCTGCTCATTCTGGCGGCTCGGAATGCGCCGGGTCCGAAGCTGGCGGGGCCAGCTTCGGACCCAAGCACGGCCATCAAAGAACTTTCTAGCCTCGTTCCGGTTCAACCTGAACCGGAACGAGGCTAGCTATGCAGCGGTGACCTCTCGCCAGAGAGCGGAATCATTCCACCCAGTCGAGCCCGATATCGCGATACAGGGTCCGGTCGTCCTCCCAATCGGGCTTGACCTTGACGTGCAGGAAGAGATGGACTTTGCGGCCGAGCAGCTCGGACAGCTCGGCGCGCGCTGCGGCGCCCAGCTCCTTGATCCTCGCGCCGCCCTTGCCGAGCACGATCGCGCGCTGGGTGGGGCGGCCGACCAGAATCTGCTGGTGGATGACGACCGAGCCGTCCTTGCGCTCCTCATATTTCTCGGTCTCCACCGCGCTCGCATAAGGAAGCTCGGCGTGGAGCTGCAGATAGAGCTGCTCGCGCGTCACCTCGGCGGCGAGCATCCGGTCGGTCGCGTCCGACACCTGATCCTGGGGGAAATGCCAGGGGCCCTCCGGCATCCGCGCCGCCAGCGCGGCCTTCAGGTCGCCGACGCCGTCGCCGGTCGTCGCCGAAACCATGTAGGTGGCTTCGAAGGCGACGCGCCGGTTGAGCTCGGCGGCCAGCGTCAGCAGCTTATCCTTCGCAGTCACGTCGACCTTGTTGAGGATCAGGATGCGGGCTTCGGAACGGCCGGCGATCGTGTCGAGCATGTCCTCGATCCGTTCCGAAAAGCCGGTCTTGGCATCGACGACCAGCGCAATCAGATCGGCATCCTGCGCGCCGCCCCAGGCGGCCGCGACCATGGCGCGGTCGAGCCGGCGGCGCGGGGCGAAAATTCCCGGCGTGTCGAGCAACAGAATCTGCGTTTCGCCGGCGATCGCGATCCCCATCAGCCGCGTGCGTGTGGTCTGCGCCTTGGGACTGACGATCGCGACCTTCTGGCCGACCAGCGCGTTGACCAGCGTGGACTTGCCCGCATTGGGGGCGCCGACGACCGCAACCAGCCCGCATCGCTCGGTCATGTCAGCTTCTCGAGCAATGCCTTTGCCGCAGCGGTCTCCGCCTCCTGCTTCGACAGGCCGGTTGCGCGGGCCTCGCCGACGCCGGGGATCGCGACCTCCACCTCGAAATGGGGCGCGTGGTGCGGCCCGGTCCGGCCGGTGACCTCATAGACGGGGGGCTTGCGGTCGTTCGCCGCCGCCCATTCCTGCAGCGCCGACTTGGGATGTTTGGGCGCCGTGTCGCGCGTGCTGACGCGTCCTCCCCAGGCGCTTCGGATGAAATCGCGCGCTGCATCCAGCCCGGCTTCGAGATAGAGCGCGCCGATCAGCGCTTCGAGGATGTCGCCAAGCACATTGTCGCTGTCGGCGGCGCCGTCCTCGCGCGCCTGCTTGCCGAGGATCGCCCGGGCGCCGATGCCGAGTTCGCGCGCGACTTCAGCGCAGGTCCCCCCCGCGACGAGCGCATTCAGGCGCCGCGACAGGCTGCCTTCGGGCTCCTCGGGGAAGATTTCGTAGAGCCAGCCGGCGACGACCAGCCCGAGAACCCGGTCGCCCAGGAATTCGAGCCGTTCGTAATGAACGTCGCCGCTGCTGCTGTGCGTCAGCGCGCGCTCGAACAGGGCCGGGTCGCGCGGCCGGTGGCCGAGGCTCGCCTCGATCCAGCCGGCGAGGCCCGATCGAGGGTCCGGACTCATCAATAGGTTCCGCCCAGCCGGTCCCATCGCGCCGCGGTGAACCACGTCCAGGGCTTGATCCAGGAGGCGGAGCCGTCGGTCGAGAAGAAGGTGACCAAAGCGCGTCCGATCAGATAATCCTCGGGCAGATATTCGACGCCGCCGATCGCGCGCGGGAAGCGGCTGTCCTCGCTGTCGTCGCGATTGTCGCCCATCAGGAAATAATGGCCCTCGGGAACGACGAACACGCCTGTGTTGTCGCCGGGCGAAAGGCCTTCATCCAGCACTTCGTAGCTGCGCCCGCCGGGCAGGGTCTCGCGATAGCGTTGATAAGCGCAGAGCTGCCGGCCGCCGGGCCCGGGGACGATCCGCGCCCGGCTCGGATCGAAGGTCCGGCACGGGCTGTTGGGGCTGATCGGCATCAGATAATCGGCGATGCGCACCTTGGGGACGGCCTCGCCGTTCAGGTAAAGCACGCCGCCGCGCATCTGCACGAGGTCGCCGGGCAGGCCGATCACCCGCTTCACATAATCCTCGTCCTTGCCCGGGAAGCGGAACACGACCACGTCGCCGCGCTTTGCGCCGGCGCCCAGGATCCGGCCCTCGAACGAGATCAGGCCGAACGGGAAACTGTAGCGCGAAAAGCCGTAGGGCCATTTCGCGACGAACAGATAGTCGCCGATCATCATCCGCGGCAGCATCGAACCGGAGGGGATGCTGAACGGCGCGGCGATGAACGTGCGCAGCGCCAGCGCGAGCACGAAAAGCGTGATCAAAAAACGCGTCGACCCGGCAAAGCTGCTTTCCTTGCGGGAGCGCCGGGCCGAGGGCACCTCTAGGATCTTGTCGTCCATGGCCGCCGCTTTCGCGCGCACCCCCGCCGCGGTCAAGCGCGCCTTGGCCTAGGCTTTCCCTGCACGGCCTCCTAGATAGACGCGGCATCGGTGGAGAAGCGTGGATGAGCGAGTGGGCAGCTATCGAGCAGGGCGAACCGCGCAGCCTCGCCGCGCTGTTCCGCACCGAGCCGGATCGGCTGTCGCGCCTGACGGTCGAATTGGCGGGCATCCGGTTCGATTTCTCCAAAACCCATCTCGACGCGGCGGCGCTGGCGGCGTTCGAGGAATTGGCTGGCGCGCGCGGCCTTGCCGCGGCCCGCGACGCCTTGTTCGCGGGCAAGGTCGTCAACCTCACCGAAGGCCGCGCCGCGGAGCATGTCGCGGAACGCGGGCAGGGAAGCCCGCAGAGCGTCAAGCGCGCGCGCGATCTCCATTCTCGGATGCGCGCGTTCGTCGATGCGATCGAGGCCGAGGCGTTCGGGCCGGTCCGTCATGTCCTGCACATCGGCATCGGCGGCTCAGCGCTCGGCCCGCAACTGCTGGTCGATGCGCTGGGCCGCGATTCGGGCCGCTACGACGTCAGGACCGTCTCCAACGTCGACGGCAGCGCGCTCGAACAGGCCATCGCCGGCTTCGATCCTGCCACCACCCTCGTCGCGATCGCCTCCAAGACGTTCACCACCAGCGAAACCATGCTCAATGCCCGTTCGGCGCTCGCCTGGCTCGAGGAAGGCGGTGTCGCCGATCCCTACGGACGGGTGGTGGCACTCACCGCCAGCCCCGAGCGCGCCGTCGAATTCGGCGTCGACGAGACGCGCGTGCTGCCGTTCTCCGACACGGTCGGCGGCCGCTATTCGCTCTGGTCGTCGATCGGCTTTCCGGCGGCGCTCGCGCTCGGCTGGCAGGCGTTCGAGGAGCTGCTCGAAGGCGCCGCCTCGATGGACCGCCATTTCCGCCTGAGCCCCTTGCCCGCCAACGCGCCGGTGCTCGCCGCTTTCGCCGATCTTTATTATGCCCAAGTGCGCCGCGCGCCGACCCGCGCGGTGTTCGCCTATGACGAACGGCTGCGGCTGCTTCCCTCCTATCTCCAGCAGCTCGAGATGGAATCGAACGGCAAGAGCGTGACGGCGGACGGAAAGCCTGTCGGCGGCCCGACCGCGCCGATCACCTGGGGCGGCGTCGGCACCGACGCGCAGCATGCCATGTTCCAGCTGCTTCACCAGGGGACGCATCTGGTGCCGGTCGAGTTCGTCGCGGCGATCGCGCCTGGACATGGGTTGGATCCCGAGCATCATCGCCAGCTGCTGATCAATTGCTTCGCCCAGGGCGCGGCGTTGATGGCCGGCCGGCATTCCGACGATCCGGCCGACGATCCGGCGCGAAGCTATGCCGGCGACCGGCCATCGACGACGATCCTGCTCAAGCGGCTCGATCCCACCACGCTCGGCGCGCTGATCGCCTTCTACGAGCACCGCACCTTCGCCAATGCGGTGATGCTCGGCATCAATCCGTTCGACCAGTTCGGCGTCGAGCTCGGCAAGGAGATCGCGCAGGCGATCGCGAGCGGCGAAGGCTTGGACTTCGATCCTTCCACCAGAGCCCTGATCGCCCGCGCGCTTGGAGAATCGGCATGAGCTTCGATTATGATCTGTTCGTCATCGGCGCCGGTTCGGGCGGGGTGCGGGCGTCGCGCGTTGCCGCCGCGCATGGCGCCAGAGTGGCCGTCGCCGAGGAGCATAAGATCGGCGGAACCTGCGTCATCCGTGGCTGCGTTCCCAAGAAGCTGCTCGTCTACGGCGCGCACTTCGCCGAGGATCTGCAGGATGCGCGGCGCTTCGGCTGGCAAGTGCCCGAATGCACCTTCGACTGGGTGACGCTTCGCGACAATGTGCTTGCCGAGGTCGCGCGGATCGAGGGCCTCTACACCGAGACGCTCGAGAACAACCAGGTCGACATCATCAAGGAGCGGGCGACGCTGACCGGCGCGAACGAGATCACGCTCGCCGGCGGACGCACGCTGACCGCCGCGACGATCCTCATCGCCACCGGGGCGACGCCGGTGATTCCCGATTTCCCCGGTAGCGAGCTCGGCATCACCTCGAACGAGGCCTTCCATCTCGACGCGGTGCCGAAACGCATCGTGATCGCCGGCGCGGGCTATATCGCCAATGAGTTCGCGGGCATTTTTCACCAGTTCGGCGCGCATGTGACGATGGTCAATCGCAGCGACGTCATCCTGCGCGGCTATGACGCGCAGATCCGCGACCGCCTGCTTCAGATCGCCGTCATGAAGGGGATCGACTTCCGATTTCACGTCGCGTTCGATCGGATCGAAAAGACCGGCGACGGCGGCTTGCGGGTCCATATGAAGGGCTGCGACGCGATCGAGGCGGACACGGTGATGTTCGCGATCGGCCGGCGGCCCAACACCCACGCCGTCGGCCTGGAGGAAGCGGGCGTGAAGCTCGACGACAAAGGGGCGGTGGTGGTCGATGCCGACAACCGCTCGAGCGTCGATCACATCTATGCGATCGGCGACGTCACCAACCGCGTGCAATTGACGCCGGTCGCGATCCGCGAGGGCCAGGCCTTCGCCGACACCGTCTTCGGCAACAAGCCGACGCAGGTCGATTACAGATGCATTCCCTCGGCGGTGTTCAGTCATCCGCCCTTGGCTGGTGTCGGCATGACCGAGGCGCAGGCGCGCAACAGCCTGGGATCGGTCAAGATCTACACGTCCGACTTTCGGCCGATGAAGAACGTCCTTGCGGGCCGCAACGAACGTTCGCTCTACAAATTGGTCGTGGAGGGCGAGACCGACAAGATCGTCGGACTCCATATGATCGGGCCCGACGCCCCGGAGATCCTCCAGGCCGCCGCGATCGCGGTCAAGGCGGGCCTCAAGAAATCGGATTTCGACCAGGTCGTCGCCTTGCACCCGACGATGGCCGAGGAGCTGGTGCTGATGCGCTGATCGCTGAGGTCTTGCGTAAAGTGCCGTCGCGTCCTTTACATTATTGAGCTTTTCATCATTAGGCCAATTCAAAGGAGAAGTGCATGAAGACACGCGCCGCCATTGCCGTCGCTCCGAACGCGCCGCTGGAGATCCACGAGGTCGATCTCGACGGCCCGCGCGCCGGCGAAGTTCTGGTCGAGATCATGGCGACCGGCGTCTGCCACACCGACGCCTACACGCTCGAAGGCAAGGACAGCGAGGGGATCTTCCCCTCGATCCTCGGCCATGAAGGCGCGGGAATCGTTCGCGAGGTCGGGCCGGGGGTGACGTCGGTCGCGGTGGGCGACCATGTCATTCCGCTCTACACGCCCGAATGCCGCCAATGTAAGTCGTGCCTGTCGCAAAAGACCAATTTGTGCACGTCGATCCGCGCGACGCAGGGCAAGGGCGTGATGCCGGACGGCACCAGCCGGTTCAAGCTGGGGTCCGAGACCATCTACCATTATATGGGCTGCTCGACCTTCTCCAACTTCACCGTGATGCCCGAGATCGCGGTCGCCAAGGTCCGCGCCGACGCGCCGTTCGACAAGATCTGCTACATCGGCTGCGGCGTCACCACCGGCGTCGGCGCGGTGATCTGGACCGCGGGGGTCGAGGCGGGCGCCAACGTCGTCGTGTTCGGCCTCGGCGGCATCGGCCTCAACGTCATCCAGGGCGCGCGCATGGTCGGGGCGGCGAGGATCGTCGGCGTCGACATCAATCCCGCGAAGCGCGCGATGGCCGAGAAGTTCGGCATGACCCACTTCATCAATCCGAAGGAGGTCGGCGGCGACAAGGTCGTGCAGGCGATCCTCGACGTCACCGACGGCGGCGCCGACTACAGCTTCGATTGCACCGGCAACACCGACGTGATGCGGCAGGCCTTGGAATGCTGCCACCGCGGCTGGGGCGTTTCGACCATCATCGGCGTCGCCGAATCGGGGCGCGAGATCGCGACCCGGCCGTTCCAGCTGGTCACCGGCCGCGTCTGGAAAGGAACCGCATTCGGCGGCGCCCGCGGCCGCACCGACGTGCCGCGCATCGTCGACTGGTATATGGACGGCAGGATCAACATCGACGATCTCATCACCCACACCATGCCGTTGGATGAGATCAACAAAGCGTTCGACCTGATGCATGCTGGGGAAAGCATTCGGTCGGTGGTGCTCTTTTGAACGAAGGGAGAAGGGAAATGTCTATCTACACGCACGTAGTGCTTGGCGCGAACGATCTCGAGCAATCGAAGACATTCTACGATGCGGCGCTCGGCGCGCTCGGCATCGACAACCTCGGCAAGATGGGAGAGAGCGCCTATCTCTACGGCAAGGGAGCGCCAGGCTTCATGCTGACCCAGCCGGCGAACGGTCAGCCGGCTTCGATGGCCAATGGCGGCACCGTCGGCTTCGCGGCAGAGTCGCGGGCGCAGGTTCGCGCCTTTCACGAGGCCGGCCTCGGCAATGGCGGCACGGACGAAGGCGCGCCCGGCCCGCGGCCGTTCACCCCGACCGCTTATGCCTCCTATCTGCGCGATCCGGTCGGCAACAAGATCTGCGCTTATTGCTTCACGGACGGAGAATAAGCGGGCGGATGGCTTTGGAGACGGTATCGACCGCGAAGAGCTTCGGCGGCACCCAAGGGGTCTATAAGCACAGCTCCACCGAGACCGGGACCGAAATGGTTTTTTCGGTCTTCGTGCCGCCGCAGGCTGCGGGCGGGGCGAAGCTGCCGGTGGTCTGGTATCTTTCGGGGCTCACTTGCACCCATGCCAATGTTACCGAAAAGGGCGGGTTTCAGCGCGTCTGCGCCGAGCTGGGGCTGATCTTCGTGGCGCCCGATACCTCGCCGCGCGGCGCCGACGTGCCCGACGACGAGGCCTATGATTTCGGGCAGGGCGCGGGCTTCTACGTCGACGCGACGCAGCCGCCCTTCGACCGCAACTACCGCATGTTCAGCTATGTGGCGGCCGAGCTGCCCGGCCTCGTCGAGGAAGCCTTTCCGGCCGATCTCGCGCGCCAGTCGATCTGTGGCCATTCGATGGGCGGCCATGGCGCGCTGACCGTCGCACTCAAGAATCCGGGGCGATTCAGGAGCGTGTCCGCCTTCGCGCCCATCGTCGCCCCGGCCCGGGTTCCCTGGGGTCAAAAGGCGCTTGGCCATTATCTCGGCGCGGATCGGGGGCAATGGCGCGGCCATGATTCGGTTGCCCTGATCGAGGACGGCGCGCGGGTGGACGAACTGCTGATCGACCAGGGCGCCGCCGACGACTTTCTCGAACGCGAGTTGCAGCCGCAGCTGCTCGCCCAAGCATGCGCAAAGGCCGGCATCGACCTCACCCTGCGGATGCAGCCGGGCTATGACCACAGCTATTATTTCATCTCCACCTTCATGGAGGATCATCTGCGCTGGCACGCCGCGCGCCTGCTGGCGTAAGCGGCTCCGGCCCCAACTACGCTTCCATATGCGCGCGCTGAAAGGCGACCGCCGCGCCCAACAGCCCCGGCTCGGCATGGGTCGCGATCTTGACCGCGATCCGCTCCATGCGCTGCACGTAACGGCCCTTGGCCCGGAAGCGATCGACGAACAACGGGCTGCGCAGCCGATCGGCCACGCGATTGACGAGCGCGCCGGTCAGGACGAGCGCGTTCGCCCCCTGGACGAGCGCGAGGTCGCCGGCCGCCGAACCCAATGTCGCGACGAACCGATCGAGCGCGCGCGCGGCGACAGGATCCTCGCCGTTCAATGCCCGCTGCCATAGCGCGGCAAGATCCCGGGTGTCGCCGCTTCGCGCCTCGATCGCGGCGATGGCGCCGGCGAGGTTGGCGAGTCCCATGCCCGAAGCGACCCGCTCGATCGAGACCCGGCCGAACTGTTTGCGCAGATGCTCGGCGATTGCGAATTCTTCCGCATCGAGCGGCGCGAAGGCGGTGTGGCCGCCTTCGGTCTCGATGACGTGGCATTGCCGGTCGCGGCGAAGCAGCATCGCCACGCCCAGCCCTGTCCCGGCGCCCATGACCGTCGTCACCCCCTCGTCGGGAAGCGCGCCTTCGGGCCCCTGAACGTGGAGCAGCTCGTCGGGACGAAGCACCGAGACTGCATGCGCCACGGCGCCGAAATCATTGAGCAGGGTGAGCGCGTCGACGCCCAGGTCTTGCTTCAGCGTGCGCGTATCGATCGCCCAGCTGCTGTTGACGAAGCGCGCGATCGTCTCGCCGATCGGCGCCGCGACGGCGATCGACGCGGCGGGCGGAAGCGCTTCGTCCGCCTCTTGCGCGAAATGGCGCCAGGTCGCGACCAGATCGGCGTGGTCCGACGTTCGATAGCGAAAGACCCGCTGGAAACGCGGCCGCGCGCCGGAGACGAGCTGCGCGATGGCGAAACGCGCGTGCGTGCCGCCGATGTCGACCGCGACGATCTTCATCAGCTGCGCCGGTCGCGCCGCTCCTGGATGAGCGTCTCGACCAGGCCGGGATCGGCCAGCGTCGACGTGTCGCCGAGGCTGCCGAATTCATTCTCGGCGATCTTGCGCAGGATGCGCCGCATGATCTTGCCCGATCGCGTCTTGGGAAGGGCCGGGGTGAAATGGAGATGGTCCGGAATCGCGATCGCGCTGATCTCCCGCCGCACATATTGGCGAAGCTCGTCTTCGAGCGCAGCGCCGGGATTTTGCCCCACGACTAGCGTCACATAAGCGTAGATGCCCTGGCCCTTGATATCGTGCGGATAGCCGACCACCGCCGCCTCCGCGACCGCGGGATGCAGGACCAGCGCGGATTCGATCTCGGCGGTTCCCAGCCTGTGGCCGGAGACGTTGAGCACGTCGTCGACGCGGCCGGTGATCCAATAATAGCCGTCCTCGTCGCGGCGGCAGCCGTCGCCGGTGAAATATTTGCCCTTGTAGGCCGAGAAATAGGTCTGAACGAAGCGTTCGTGATCGCCGTAGACGGTGCGCATCTGGCCCGGCCAGCTTCGCGCGAGACAGAGATTGCCCGATGCCGCGCCTTCGAGGATCCTGCCCTCCTGGTCGACCAGCTCCGGAACCACGCCGAAGAACGGCTTGCCGGCGGATCCCGGCTTCATGTCGTGGGCCCCGGGCAAGGTGGTGATCATGATCCCGCCGGTCTCGGTCTGCCACCAGGTGTCGACCACCGGGCATCGGCCGTCGCCGACGACGTCATGATACCACCGCCACGCCTCCGGGTTGATCGGCTCGCCGACCGATCCCAGCAGGCGCAGCGACGACCGATCGTACCGCTTTACCGGCGCATCGCCTTCGCGCATCAGCGCCCGGATCGCGGTCGGCGCGGTGTAGAAGATGTTGACCCGGTGCCGATCGATCACATCCCAGAAACGGCCGGAGTCCGGATGGTTCGGCACGCCCTCGAAGATCAGGCTGGTGGCGCCGTTGGCGAGCGGGCCGTAGACGACATAGCTGTGGCCGGTCACCCAGCCGACGTCGGCGCTGCACCAGAAGATCTCGCCGGCCCGATAATCGAAGACGTAATGGAAGGTCGCGGCGGTCCAGACCGCATAGCCGCCGGTGGTGTGCAGCACGCCCTTGGGCTTCCCGGTCGATCCCGACGTGTACAGGATGAAGAGCGGGTCTTCGGCGTTCATCGGCTCGCACGGGCATTCGTCCGGGACGCTTTCGCCGAGCTGATGGTACATATGGTCGCGGCCCTCGACCGTCTCGATTGCGTTACCGGCATGGCGAACCACCAGCACGGCCGCGACTTCGACACCCTCGAGCGCGGCGTCGACATTGGCCTTCAGCGGCACCAGGCGTCCGCCGCGCATGCCGCCATCGGCGGTAATCACGAACCGGCTGCCGCAATCCTCGATGCGTCCGCGCAGGGCTTCCGGAGAGAAGCCGCCGAACACGACCGAATGCACCGCCCCGATCCGCGCGCAGGCGAGCATGGCGACCGCGGTATCGATGATCATCGGCATGTAGATGGTCACCCGGTCGCCCTTGCCGACGCCGAGCAGCTTCAGGCAATTGGCCATCCGCACCACTTCGGCGTGCAGCGCGCCGTAGCTGAGGCTCCGGCCGACCCCCGGCTCGTCGCCCTCCCAGATCAGCGCGACGCGATCGGCATGGCGCGCAAGATGCCTATCGACGCAATTATAACAGAGATTTAGAGAGCCATCCTCAAACCACTTTATAGATACGGGATCATAGGACCAATTGGCTATCCGGCTGGGCGCCTCGATCCAATCGATGCGTCGCGACTGGTCCCGCCAGAAGCCGTCGGGATCCTCGATCGATTGGCGGTAGAGCCGGTCATAGTCGCGGCTGGTGCAATGCGTGTCTGCGACGGCTTGCGACGGAGGCGGGATTCGGTCGCTCATCGAATCCCGCATATCCAATTGCATCAGCGATGCCAAGGCGGCCTATCGTTCCAATAGAAACCGATGTCTATCGAATATCCTGCTGTTTTATATAATGATTATACGTGAATCCGAAGCTTCGCCGGCGCTTTCCCCGCTCAGGCGAGCGGGATCACCGTCTCTTCGAGCGCCGCTGCTTTCTCCGCGGGCGTAGGATGTCCGCGATGCCGCTCGCGCATGAAGAGGATCGCCGCCCCGCCCATGAGGCAGATCGCCCCGAGGCCCATCAAGGCCGGCGCATAGCTGCCGGTCGATTCCTGCACCTTGGCGAGGAGTGCTGAAGCGAGGGCGCTGATCGGAAGGAAGAACATCAACATTCCAAATGCCCGGCCGACCCCGCCGGCTCCAAATTCGGCTGCCACGGCGGCCGGCATCAGCGTCCAGATGCCGCCGGTGAATCCGACCAGCGCGCTGCCTGCCACCAGCGACGGGAGGCTATCCCCAAAGGCGAGGAAGGCGGCGCCGGCCATGATCGTCACCGAGAGGCTGGCGAGGGGCAGCCGGTTGCCGAAGCGGTCGGAAGCCAGCCCGAGCAGCAATATGGCGAACATCTGCGACACGCTGAAGACCGCGAGCAGCATGCCGGCCGTGCTCTGGTCGAAGCCATGGCTGCCGGCGATGGGCGCGATGTTCTGCTGGACGGCGCCATTCAGCCCGAGAACCGGTGTGTAGCATAGGACCAGAAGCCAGAAATTCCTGCGCTTGAGAATGTCCGTCGAGCGCAGGTCCTCAGCGCTTTGTGCGCCGTGGGCATGTGTCGCGCCGCCGATATAGTGAAGGCCGTCGCGTTCGGCGGGCCTGTCGCGAACGATCCATAGGACCAGCGGCAGGACCACGACAGCGATCACGAAAGCTGCGCCGCGCCAGACGCTGCGCCAGCCGATCGCCGGCATGACCTCGGCGATGATCGGTGGCAGGATCACGCCGCCGAGGGCGGAGCCCAGAGCGGTGATGCCCAGCGCCACGCCGATCCGCCTGACGAACCAGCGCGAGACCACGGCATTGACGGTGGCTAAGCCGCAAAGGCCCAGCGAGATCGGGAAGAAAGTGCCGTACAGCACCCAGATCTGCCAGGTGGCGTTCGTGAAGCTCATCAGCAGGCAAAAGATGACGATGCCGATCAGCCCGACGGCGATCAGCAGGCGCGCCGGACATTTATCCGCGAACATGCCGATGAACGGCGAAGAGAAGGATATTGCGATGGCGAAAGGCAGCGTCGCGAGCAGCAGCGCGCTGATCGGCGCATGCAGGTCTCTCGACCAGTCCTGCAGGAACAGCGACATCGAATTCAGCGCCAGGCCGTTGGCGGCGATCTGCGACAGCACGACCACCATGACAATGTTCCACCCGTGGTACCAGAGGCCCCTTGGTCCAGCGCTTGCTTGTGTCGTCATGCGATGTCCTCTCGAAGATCAGGGTCCAGAAGGTCTCCGCAGCGCGGGCAACGTCGAGTGAGCTGTCTCAGAACCGGCTTTGCGACTATCGGGCGGCCGTATCCCGGACGGCCCAGGCTCAAGCGACACGAATGTAGGGAGGGGAGACATCGTCAGATCTTGGATGCTCTGGTTTCCTTGCAGGTGATGAACTCAAGAAGCACCGGCACACCATTCTGCGTCTGCTCGATGCCGCGGCGGATGGCCGGGGCGATGTCTTCGGGGCGGGTGATGCGCTCGCTATAGCAGCCGAGCGAGCGGGCAAAGTCGGCGTAGTTCCCCGAAATATCGGTGGAGCGGTATTTCTCGGTCGCGACCGGCATCGTCGGCATCTCCACCGCCATGGCCGAGTTGTTGAGGAGGATCGAGAGGATCGGGATACGCTCGCGCGCGGCGGTCTCGAGGTCCGTTCCGGTGAAGCCGATGGCCGCATCGCCCCAGACGTTGATGCACAGCTTGTCGGGGCAGGCGAGCTTGGCGCCCATGGCGAGGCCCAGCCCGTAGCCGAGCTGGGTGGATTTGCCCCAGCCGATGTAGCTGAGCGGCGCGGTGGTCTTCCAGAACGGAATCAGCTGGTCGCGCGGGCTGCCGGCATCGTGGGTGATGACGGCATTGTCCTTGTCGACCGCGTGTTGGAGTTCCCAGAGCACGCGATAGGGGCTGAGCGGCGTGTCGTCGGAGGTCAGCAGTGGCATCCAATCCTCGAGCCATTCCGCTTCGACCGCCTTGATCTCAGCCGCGATGGCGGCGGGATCCCGCGGCGACGAGATCAATTTGCGGCAGGCGGCGACGAGCGCGGCCAAAGTCAGCTTGGCGTCGCCGATCAAGGCATGCTTGGTCGGGTAGTTCTTGTTCAGGTCGGCCGGATCGAGCGTCGCGTGCACGATGGTCTTGCCCGCGGGCATGGAGACGCCGAAGCCGGTGGCAGAGAAGCTGCAGCCGATGCCGAGAATCAGGTCCGCTTCGTTGAGGAAATGACGCACCGTCTTGGGTAGCGCGACGCCGCCCGATCCGAGCGCGAGCGGGTGCGTCTCGTCGAACGAACTTTTGCCTTCCATGCTGGTGCAGACCGGCGCGGCGAGGAGCTCGGCCAGCGCCTTCAGCTCGGCATAAGCATCCGACCAGTGGATACCTTGGCCGGCGTAGATCACCGGCCGCTTCGCTTCCACCAGCATCCGCGCGGCGACCTCCACCGCCTCGGGATCGGGGCCGAAGCGGGTCGTCATCACCGGCTCATAGTCGAAATCGCCGACCTCCTCGTCGCTCATGTCATAAGGGATTTCGACCACCGCCGGACGCAGCCGCCCGTTGCGCAGGGCGGTAAAGGCCCGGCGCATGATGTGCGGGGTCTCGGCCGCCAGGTTGATCGGCTCGGCCGTCTTGGAGATGCTGGCCATTTGAATGGTCGAATTCCAATTGTCCGGCACATGCGCCAGGCGGCGTGCATAGCCCGCCGGCAGCACCAGCACCGGCACCGATTCCGAATAGGCCTGGGCCACGCCGCCGAAGGCGTTCTCGGAGCCCGGCCCATGCTGCATCGCGAAGGCCCCGATCTTCCTGCCGCGGTTCATGCGCGAATAGGCGTCGGCCATGTGCACGCCGGTGCGTTCCTGGCGGACGATGACGGTCCGGATGTCCGCCTTCGCGGCCGCCTCCAACACCGCATTGCGCGGATAGCCGAACAGGATCTCCACGCCCTCG
>DATFHP010000056.1:0-8959 GCA_035248285.1 Allosphingosinicella sp.
TAGCCGAAGCCTCTGTCTCCCCGAGGCGGCCAAGTGAGGGTGCCGTCGACGCGGCCTTCGAAATTCTCGGCCTGGCCGTCATCGGGCCAGGCAATGGCGAGGGCGCAGACGAAATGGGCGTCGCGGCTGACCTCGGGCCCCAGGGCCTGAAGCTCGTCCTCGACCCGGCGCATCGCCCGCATGAAGTCGCGGCTGCCGTCCTCGCCTTCGGCCCAGCGCGCCGAGAACAGGCCGGGCCGGTCGCCCAGCGCCTCGACGCAGAGGCCGCTATCGTCGGCCAGCGCCGGAAGCCCGGAAAGATCGGCCGCCTGCCGCGCCTTGAGGTCCGCATTCTCGATGAAGCTCACGCCGATCTCGTCGGGCTCGGGCAGATCGAGCTCCGCCGCGGACACCGCATCGACGCCGTAGGGCGCGAGCAATTCGGCGATCTCGCGCACCTTGCCCTCGTTGTGGCTGGCGATGACCAGCCTTCCCTCGAGCTTCCTCATCGGCCGGTCGCCCGGGCCTGGGCGGCGAAGATGTCGGCGCAGCCGATGCGGGCGAGGCGGAGCAAGCGCAGCAGCCCTTCCTCGTCGAAGCATTCGCCCTCGGCGGTCAGCTGCGCCTCGACGATCTTGCCGTCGTCGGTGAGCACGAAATTGCCGTCGGCGCCGGCGGTCGAATCCTCGTCATAATCGAGGTCGAGCACCGCCGCGCCGCCATGGATTCCGCAGCTCACCGCCGCGACCCGGCCCTGGATCGGGTCGGCGGCGAGCGCTTTCTGCTCGATCAGCCGGTCGACGGCGATCCTCAATGCCACCCACGCGCCGGAGATGGCGGCGGTGCGGGTGCCGCCATCGGCCTGGATGACGTCGCAATCGAGCGTGATCTGCCGTTCGCCCAGCGCGGCGAGATCGACCACCGCGCGAAGCGAGCGGCCGATCAGCCGCTGGATCTCCTGGGTCCGCCCCGATTGCTTGCCCGAAGCCGCCTCGCGGCGCCCCCTGGTGTGGGTGGCGCGCGGCAGCATGCCATATTCGGCGGTCACCCAGCCCTTGCCCTTGCCGCGCAGCCAGCCGGGAAGCGAGGTCTCGACCGAAGCGGTGCACAGCACGCGCGTATCGCCGAAGCCGACCAGGCAGCTTCCCTCGGCGTGGCGAGTCGCGCCCGCCTCCATCGTGATTGCGCGCATCTGATCGGGGGCGCGGCCGGACGGGCGCATTCATATTCTCCAATAAGGTCGCCGGGCTTTAGACACGGCGGGTTCGGTGGTCTAGGCCGAAGGACGTGATGGCACGGAGATGCGGATGTTCGGCCTATTGAAGCGAGCGATCTATGTGATGTTCCTGCCCTTGGCGGCCTGCGCCGCATCCGCATTGAACACCGATGGCTCGGCACCAGTCCCGCGGTCGATCAGCTACGAGACCGGGCCCTGCTTCGGAGCCTGTCCCGTCTATCGCTTGACCGTCGATGCCGAGGGCCACGGCAGCTTCGAGGGCATTCGCTTCACCAATGTCCTGGGGACGCGCGCGTTCGCCGTGTCGCGCGAAGCCTATCGCGCGTTCGCGGCCCAACTTGCGCCGCTGCGCCCCGCCACCGGCTCGGTCCGCTACGATGCGCCGCCGGACTGCGAACATATGGCCACCGATCTTCCTTCGGCCAGCGTCGCGTGGCACGAGGCCGACGGTTCGCAGCAAAGCCTCTATTTCTATTACGGTTGCGACATGGAAAAGAATCGCGCGCTGGCCGATCGGCTGCGCGCGGCGCCCGGGCTGTTGCCGATCGCCGCGTTCGTCAAGGGGTGAGGTTCAGCGGGTCCGGATCTCACGCCAACGGCCGCCGCTATAGCATATTGGCGACGCCCACGAGGCCACAGGCAACGACCAGCGCGATGACCCGGGCGGCGGAAGCGGATTCGCCATAGGCAAAAATGCCGACTGCGACGGCGCCCAGCGGAACCGCCGCAGACACGAGCGGTAACAGGATGCTGATATTGGCCCCGGAATGGACCATCCGCGCCATCAGCGGCACGCCGACCAGGAAGGCGAGGCCTGCGCCTATCGAGGGGAGGGGCGCCGTGAACCCTCGCGTCATCGGGATGAGGTATAGCCCCAATATCTGAAAGGCCACGATGAGGATCAAATTGATGATTATCAACGGCGTGGTCATTCGTTTCTATCCTCTCCCATGGGCGCCGACCGGCCGTGTCCGTTGCGCACGGACACGGCCGGTCGGCGCGCGGCTCGATGCCGGGACGCTGGAGCGACTCTGAAATCGCGCCGGATCACGATTGTAGAGCGGGCGATCCGATGCGATCGGATCGCCCGCCGCGCTAGCACGAAGCCATCGTCGCCATCAGCTTCATGACGTCCGGAATGGTTTCGGGCGGGCGGCGGCCGAGGCCGCATTCGGTGGCGACGCCAAATTCGGGTGCGTAGCGTGTCGCGGCGGCCATCCTTCGCTTTCCGCCTTCCAACCCGTCGGTATAGTGCACGAGTCCCAGGTAGAGCTGCGTTTCGCTGGGAAGCCTGAGCTGCTCCAGGGGCGCGAAATAGGCGTCGTCGTCGCGATTCCTTGGCACCGGCAGGTGGAGCCAATCGATCGTGCGCGTGTCGCGGGCGAAGATGGCATTGGCCAGATCGACCATCACGCGCATGTCCTTCGGCTCCTTCCAATGCTTATGCTCATGGTCTCCGTAGCAAAGGTGGAGGCCGACCTCGACGCCTTGCGGCACCCAGTCGATGACCTTGACCGCGCGGTTGACCATATCGTTCATCGGATCGTGGAAGATGGTCTTGCCGCCGGGCAGCGGCAAGCCCTCGAGAACGCCGATCTCCATGGCCATATCCCATTGTATGGCGAGATCCTCGGCGGGGACCGCTTCGCAAATCTGGCGTATCTCTTCACGCATGGCTGCGTCGTAGATCGGCTCGATCTTCGGAAAGTCGTCGGGCGCGAGCATCGCCGCCAAAGGCGCGACCGGCGTCGGCAACGACACCTGGAAGCGAACGCCTTTCGGAATCGTTCCCTTGTCGCGCAGCGCCTTGAACAGCTGGTAGGATTCGATCGCCGCATCGGCATAGCCGAGCTTGTCGAAACGCACGCCGGCAAGGTCGCCCTTGGCGCTGAAGCCGACGAAGAGGTCATAGCCGGCCTCGAAGACCCCTCCCTTGTCGGCGCCCTTCCGTTCGAGGAATGGGGCCCGCTTGAAGACATCCTCCTGCCAGGCCCACCAGCCAAGCCGCACGCCGGTCTCGCCATCGGGGATCGCGCGCAAGCTGCTGCCCAGGATCGTGCCTGCGGTCGATAGCACCTCTTCGGCATTGTTCAGGTTGACGCTTCCCACCAAAAGCGTCGGCCTCGAAGTATTCGTCATTACCGTCTTTCCTTCCTAATTGTCGTTCGGCAAACCAGCTTGCTGTTGTGACAAGAGCATCATCGATCTATTTTCTGTTCTTCGGTTGCATTCTCATGGAATGCCGCAGCAGCTCAGAAAAACGGAACGGATGACTTGTCATCCTTCTGCTCTGGATTCGGCCAGATCATGTCCGGTGAGGAAGCTGTCGGCCAGCTTGGTGTCCATCAATTCTCGAATGCCGCGAAGCCGGTCGCCTTCGAAACGACAGCTCACCGCATATATGCCCGCGAATTTGCCTCCGCTTCGCAGCTCCCATTCGCCCTTCAGAAGCCCCAGCAAGGCATCGCCTTCCTCCGCCATTTCCTGAAGGGTGAACTTTGCGTCGGAGACAAGCGCCGCACGGAACGCCTCGACCTGGTCCAGAAGCTCGGACAGTTCCCGCTTTCCGGCAAGCACGGTGCTGCCCAGGAACTCATGGCTGTAATCGTCGGTCACGAGACTGCGAACGGCTTCGATGTCTCCCCGGCCGACGGCATCGCAATATTGCTGCAACACCCGTTTCTTTGCGCTCGGCATCCTTTTCACTCCCTTATCGTTGCCACGCCGTCTCTTCCGCCTGGCGTGACCCAAATAATCGTCGGTCAGCTATTTGGCCTTCCTCAGCTGCATTTGCATCGAACGCCGCAACAGCTTCGGGAATCGGAACAGGATCAGTCTGGCGAGCGGCCATAGGCGCGTGACCGCCGTCTTCTCGCCCGTGGGATAGACGCCGTCGGCCGATCCTGCTGGATCGAAGGCGTTCTTCACCTTCGCCATCCATGTGTTGAGGCCGAAGCGCGTTCCGTACATCTCGGCCATCGCCCCGCCCATCGCGAAGACGGAGGCGCCGAGGGGACGCTTGTCATTCTCTTCGAACGTCTGCAGCACGAAGGCATAGGCATCGCCGCCGGACTTGTCGGTGTCGTTGTCGGGATTGACGATGTTTTCCGCCCAGAAGTGCCGGCCCTCCGTCGGCCACATCCAGAATTCTTCGGGTCCGCCCTCGCAAAGCGTCTTACGCTCCTCCTTATAGGGAGCCATCAGCCGCTCGCCGGTCTTCATCACCGCGGGCAGGAGATTGAAGGAATCGTAGACGCCGGCGGAGGACGTTATCTGACGCGGGCCGGACCGGAAGGCGCGCGGGACATAGCAGGATGTGACGGCGTTTCGGGCAAGCACCTCGGCATGGTCCGGCGCGACGTCGAGCAATCGGCCGCCGGTTTTTTCGACGATCGCCCGGATCGTGCGCTCGCGCCACTCCGCCTCGGCGTCGGTTTCGGAGACGGCGAGCAGCGTCCAGCAGAAACGGTTCTCGTTTCGAGCGATGTCCGGCAGGGAATCGCTCGTCAGGGCGTCGTAGAAGGCGCGGTTGGTCGGATAGAGGGTCCAGGCCTGATGGTCGGGCGGTATGCGCAGGATCAGCGTCGGCGCATTCGAGATCATGAAGCCGTACACCGCTTCCTTGGGGCCTTCCCAATCGTCCCAGACGGCTTGATAGAAGCGCATCCGCCCGTTCAGCGCGATTCCGATTTGGGGATGGGCGCCGCGGTGCTCCAGCTCGGCGGGGCCGGCCCAGGGATGCAGCTTGTAGCCGATCCGCGTGAAGACGCCCAGGCCGCCGCCGGCGCCGGCCATGCCCCGAATCACGCCGCGGAAGCCCGGCCCCGGTCCTTCGCCGGCGAACCAGCCCGATCCGGCGCCGGCCGACCCGCCGCGCACGATATCGCCCTCCGGCGTTACCCATTCCCAGGCCATCAGGTTGCGGACATTGTGTCCGGTGTGATGGCCGCTGATGCCGACGCCGGCGAGCGAGGTCGCCGACGCGAGCGGCGAGTGCGTCCAGCCGGCCCCGATGATGTGCGGCGTCAGCCCGACCTTCATCGCCTCGGCCTGCAATTGCGCTGCCGTGACGTAGGGCTCGATGACCGCGATCTGGTTCTTCGCGTCGAGCTCCACGATCTTGTCCATGCGCCGCAAATCGAGGCTGACGACACGATCCTGCTGGACGCAGTGGAACGCCGCCGTGCCCGTGCTGTGCGCGCGGAATTTGAGGTTGTGGCGCACGCAGGCCTTCACGACCGCCTGCACTTCCTCCGTCGACGAGGGGAGCACGATCGCCACCGGGCGGTATTCCGCAAGCTGCTGCGACGAAGGCGCGCCGCCGCTCGAGGCCGCCCACGAATATCCGCAGATGAATGCGGGATCGTCGCTTACGTTGCGGCGTCCCAATATGTCGATGAATTCGCGTTCCGCGGCCGGCGCGATCTCGGACAGTCTTTGACTGCGGCTGCCGGCAGGCTTTTCGATGTTTCGAGTCGCCACTTCAGCCTCCCGTCCGGACCGATGGCGCCGCGTTCGCCGCGAGCAACTCGAAGACGCCCATGACTTTCATCGGGGCGCCGATCTGCTCGGCCACTTCGCTCAAATGGGTGCGGCATCCGCCGCAGGCGGTGGCGACGACCGCCGCCCCGGTGGCCTGCGCTTCGGCCAGCCTGCGCTCGGCCGCGAACCGGGAGAAGTCCGGATAGGCCTCCTTGGCGCCGCCGGCCGCGCCGCAGCAATAGGATGCGACGCGATTGCGCTCCATTTCCACGAGCTTGAGGCCGCGCAGCCGGTTGAGCAGCTTGCGGGGCGGCTCATACAAACCGTCGTTGCCGAACAGGATTTGCTTGGGGCCGTCATGCACCGACATCGTGTTGAGCACCTTGGTCCAACGCGGGTTCGATGGCGTCGCGGCTTCGCTCAGCCTGCCGAGCTTGCACGGATCGTGGTAGGTGACGGCGCCGTCGAACGCGCCCTCGAAGGACAGTTCGCCCGCTTCGATCAGCCGGTCGACATAGTCGCTGACGTGCAGGATCTCGCCGCGCAGCGAGGCGATGCCGAGACGCGGCCAGATGTTTCGCATGCCGGCGTAGCTGCTCGACGAGCAGGTGACGACCGTAGCCACGCCGGTATCGCGGATGACGTCCGCCATCGATCGGGCCAGCGTTCGGGCCTCGTCCGGGAAGCCGATGTCGTAGGCGGTCTCGCCCGTCGCGGCCTCGCGATCATAGGCGATGCCGAAATCGATCCCCGCGCGTTGCAGGAGCGCGACGATCGCCTTCAATTCCGGCCAGAGGCGCGGCTCGAAGGCGTTCTCGCAGCCGATGTGGAGCAGGATGTCGACGGGCGCGGCCAGCGCATCCTTGAGGCCCAGCCCCTCGCACCAGCGCGAGCGCTCGGCGCGCGGCCGGCCGGCCGCATTGCCCTCGCGCCGCAGATTGTCGATCATGGCCGCATGGGCGGGCAGGCTGTGGCCCTCCTGCGCGACATGCGCCCGCAAGGCATGGAGCACCGAAAGCGGCTCGATCAATTCGCCATTGTTGTTCTTGCAGGACGTGTCGCAGGCGCCGCACATGGTGCAGGCGTAAATGCTTTCCATCGCCGCTTCGGTATAGTCGGCCTCCTGCTCCTTGAGAGCGAAGGCGGTGATGACCTTTCCGCCGCCGCTATAGGCGTGGAACCGGCCCCATTCGATGCTGGGACAGGCATGGGCAAATTCATTGCTTTTGGGGGAGGGCACCCATTTGCAATGCGAGCAGCGCCAGCAATTGGTGATGTTGCCGGTCAGCTCCGCGAGCGGCGAGCCGTCCCCCTCATTCGGGGTCATGGATCGGACGGTCATCGGACGTTCCCCAAGCTTTGCGCCTCCGGCTGCAGGATCGATTTCGGGTCGAACAGCGCTTTCGTGCGATGGAGCAGGGGCGCGATGCCCTTGTCGTGCGCGAAAGGCACATGCGCCCAGGGATGATAGGGGCGGCTGAAAAATCCGCCGCCTGCCGCCAGGCGCTCCGCGGTATCGACGGCGCGATGCCGCAGCGCCGCCGCCGAATCCGGCTCGGCCAGCAAGGTGAGCTGGCAATGCGCGTTCACGCCGTGGGCGAGCGGTTGGACGTAGACGCAGGTCTCCGCCCTATCCGCGGGCGCGAGGCTGTCGAGATGCTTTTGAACCTTGTCGAGCTGGGTGAGGAAGAAGACCTCCTCGCTCGCCAGGCCGAATGCGGATTCGATCGGGCCGTTCCCGGCCGCCTGCCGCTGCGCCACCGCGCTTGCCGCCAGGCCCCCCAGCTCGGGAGCCACCGCTACGGACAATGAGGCGGCGTCGCGCTCGAGATCGGCGCGGCGGAACGCGATCGCCTCCTCCGGATAATATTCCGACGCCGAAAGCTCCACATAGAGAATCCATGGCGGGAGCTTCGCCTTGATCGCGCGGAATTCCTGGAGCGATCCGGCCAGCAGGAGCGCAAGCTGCGCTGCGTTCAGGATGAACATCTGGCCGGCGGGACGGCGGCGCAGTATCCGATAGCCGAGCGCGACGATCGCATCGACGCTTTCGGAGGCGGCAAAGAGCGGAACCTCGAGCGCGGGAATCCGCTGGCAGTAGATCGACCCCCAGCACACGATGCCGAGGGCGCCTTGGGCGCCCTGGATCACGCGCCCGAAATCCGTATGCATGGGTCCCGTGCTGATCATCTGCCGGTTGCCGCGGGCCAGATTGTCTTCCAGCGAGCCCGGCAGGGCGGCGCCGCCGGTTCGGAAGACGTCCCCCGTTCCAAAGACCAGCTCGAAGGAGGAAAGCGGATCGGCGGAATCCCAATGACTGCCCGGGACGGTCATCGGTTCGCGCTCGAGGAAGGCCGCGAGCACCGATTTCGTCGCGCGCGGCGCAAGTGGACGAAAGCTTCGCAAGCCATGCGGCTTCAGCGCCGCATCGAATTGGGGGAAGGTGACTCCGGGCTCGATGATCGCGATCGCGTCGCGCCCGTCGACATGCACGACTCGGTCCATGCCGCTCAGGTCGATGACGACGGCCGGGCGCGCGCAGATCGTATCGCCGCGCCGTCTCGGCCCGTCTTTCGAGCTGATCGGAACGAGCGGCACGCCGGATCGCATCGCCCAGCGGACGACCGCCTGGACGTCGGCGGTGGAAGCGCAATGCGCCACCGCCAGGGGGCAGGCCCCTGTCCGCCCGCTTTCATCGCTCGACAAAGCCGCTGTGACGGCAGCGTCCGTCGTGATCGCAACGCCTGCCGGAAACCCGGCGAGAGATGCGCTGTCGCGTGATGAGGTCGCCATGCCGTCTTCCTAAGGGTCGGCACTCTTTCGGACCGCCCACTACATCTGTAGTGAGATTGCGTTCCCTGTCAACACCATTCGTAAGCCGTTTCCCGACCCAATGACCTACGACAATCCTATGTTTCAAAATGACTTAACGGCCGCACGCGCACGGGCACGGCGGAGAAATGCGGCATCGCATTGATCGTTTCGACATTGTCGTCGCTGTCGACCAGCAGGTTGACGCACGCGCCGACGCCCGGCTCGCGCGGATCGGTGTTCGAACCGGGGGCGGCGCCCCAGCTGTGGCTGGCGGCGACGACGCCCGGGCGCAGCTTGTCATCGCGCGCCGCCACGAACGCCGCCTGTCCGTGCGCGCTCGACACTTCCACCAGATCGCCTTCGCTGACGCCCAGGGCGGTCATGTCCGCGCCGTTCAAGAAGGCGGGGTTGTAGGGCGTGCGCTTGCGGATGCTGTCAAGCTGAGCG
>DATFHP010000057.1:0-7947 GCA_035248285.1 Allosphingosinicella sp.
TCCACGGCCGGCGCGTGGTGCGTCGGCTAAGTGCACGATCTCACGGGGAAATTTTCGACTGGTAACGGAACAGAGTTAACGGCGCCTAAGACAGATTTTTTTCTGGAAAGGAATGCGGGGGCGCCAGGTCTTGATTCTAGGCGGTGCCGAAATCGGCGGTCAGCAACCGTGGGTCGATCCCGGCCTGGCGGAAGCCGCATTCCCAGCGCGACCGGACATCGCATTCGTAAAGGATCGAATCGTCGCCCGCCGCCGCGAACCAGCCATGCCCGCTCATCTCCTCCTCGAGCTGGCCCGCGCCCCAACCGGCATAGCCCAGCGCGGCGACCCACTTGGACGGCCCGCGCCCCGCCGCGATCGCGCGCAAGATGTCGAGTGTCGCGCTGAGCACCCAGCGTCCCGCGACATGGACGCTGTCCTCACCGCCCCAATCCGAGGAGTGGATGATGAAGCCGCGCTGGGGCTCGACGGGTCCGCCGAGATGGATCGGGGCGTCGGGCGCGACACCCGGATCGATCTCGAGCTGGCGCAAGAGGTCGTGGAAGTTGATGCGGGGAACGATTCGCCCGAGCCCGATGCCGAGCGCCCCGCCTTCGTCGTGCACGCACATGGCGATCACCGCCCGTTCGAAACGCGGATCGCCGATGCCCGGCATCGCCAGCAGGAATTGGCCGCTGAGGAAATGTGGCTGGTCCATCGCGGACCAGACTATAGCGGAGACCGAAAGCTCACAACATCCAAGGACTTCCGCAAGAGACGCGGCAAATCGCGATTGTCGGCTGCGGCCAATCGCGAGCGTTGCGGCGAATGGGTTTGGACCCTAAAGCGCGCAACAGTCTCACCCCACATGAGAAGGATTCATCCATGACCATCAAAGTCGGCGACCATGTTCCCGCCACGACCTTCATCAAGGCCACTGCCGAAGGGCCGCAGCCGGTCGACAGCGAAGGCTTTTTCAAGGGGCGGACGGTCGCGCTGTTCTCGGTGCCCGGCGCCTTCACGCCGACTTGCTCGGCCCGCCACCTGCCGGGCTTCGTCGAGAAAGCGGATCAGCTCAAGGCCAAGGGCGTCGACGAAATCGCCTGCACGGCGGTCAACGACGCTTTCGTCCTCAAGGCCTGGCAGGACAGCGCAGGCGCGGTCGACAAGGTGACGATGCTGGCAGACGGCAACGGCGAATTCGCCAGGGCGGTCGGTCTCGAAATGGATGCCTCGAAATTCGGCATGGGCGCGCGCGGCCAGCGTTTCTCGATGGTGGTCGAGGACGGCGTGGTGAAGCAGCTCAACGTCGAGGAGCCGGGCGCGTTCAACGTCAGCAGCGCCGATTATATGCTCGAAAAGCTCTGACGAAGACGCCTACCAGCCGCATTGCCGGCCCTTGTTCTGGGCCTGCAGCCAGACCAGCAGCGGGCGGAAATAGGCGATCATCGCGTCGCCCGAAATCTCGCGGCTGCCGGTGAAGGCTTCGAGCGCGTCGGGCCATGGCTTCGAGCGCCCCATCGCCAGCATCGCGTTGAAGCGGGCGCCGACCTGTTTGTCGCCGTAGAAGGAGCAGCGGTGCAGCGGCCCCTTCCAGCCTGCCTGGTCGCAGGCCGCCTGGTAGAATTGGAACTGCAGGATCCGGGCGAGGAAGTAGCGCGCATAGGGCGTGTTGCCCGGGATATGATATTTGGCTCCGGGGTCGAAATTGGCCTCGGTGCGCGTCACCGGCGGCACGATACCCTGATAGCGCCGTCTCAGATCGGTCCACGCCTGGTTGTAACGGTCGGGCGCGATGCTGCCGTCGAACACGCCCCAGCGCCATTTGTCGACGAGCAGCCCGAAGGGAAGGAAGGCGACCTTGTCCATCGCCTGCCGCAGCAGCAGGCCGATATCCTTATCCTCGGGCGGCACCTTTGCGGAATCGAGCAGCCCGAGCCTGACCAGATAATCGGGCGTGACCGACAAGGCGACGAAATCGCCCACCGCCTCGTGGAAGCCGTCGTTCGCGCTGTCCTGGTAGAGAAACGTCTGCTTGTTGTAGGCGCGCTGGTAGAAATTGTGTCCCAGCTCGTGGTGGATGGTCACGAAATCGTCGGCATCGACCTTGGTGCACATCTTCACCCTGAGGTCGTCCTGATTGTCGACATCCCAGGCCGAGGCGTGGCAGATGACGTCGCGGTCGCGGGGGGCGACGATCATCGAACGCGTCCAGAAGCTGTCGGGCAGCGCCGGGAAGCCGAGCGAGGTGTAGAAGCCCTCGCCTGTCTTCATCATCCGGATCGGATCATATTTCTTCTTCACCAGCAGGTCGGTCAGGTCATAGCCGATGTCGCCCGCCCCCTTGGGCGCGACGATGTCGTAGATATTGCCCCATTGCTGCGCCCACATGTTGCCGAGGAGGTCGGCGCGGATCGGGCCGGTAGCCGGCTGGACGCCGTCGCCATATTTCTGATTGAGCCGGGCGCGCGTGTAGCAATGGAGCTGGTCGTAGAGCGGCTTCACCTGTTCCCAAAGCCGGTCCACCAGGCGCGCGAAATCGTCCGGCGGCATGTCGTAACCGGAGCGCCACATCGCGCCGACGTCGGCATAGCCGAGTTGTTTCGCGCCTTGGTTGCCGATCTCGACCATGCGCCGGTAGTCGCCGCGCATCGGGCCGCCGACATTGTCGTGCCAGCTCGACCACATCTCCTTCAGCAAGGCGGGGTCGCGCACCGTCCCCATCTTCTCCTCGAGGTCGTTGCCGGTCATCACCTTGCCGCCCATCGTCCCGCGGCCCTTGCCGTAAGCCGAATTCAGGCGGACCGTGATGGCGTTGAGCTCGGCGGCGGCGCCCGCCGTCGCCGGCGCCGGCATGACGATGCGATTGCGCAGGATGTCGAGCTTGCGCGCCGCGTCCGCGCTGAGCCCGGGAAGCTTCTGGTAGCGCGCCGCCTCGCCGGCGTAGCGCACGTCCATCTCGGTGCCGATCGTCCCGAAATAAGCGGCGACCGCGTCAGTATCGTCGGTGATGTAGGTCTCGTTCACCCACTGGGCGCGATTGTGGATGACCGAATAATCGCCGAGCTCCTTTTCGGCGCGGGCGAGGAAGGCATCGACGTCGGCGGCCGTCGCGGCGCTTTGATCAGGCACGGTCGAGGCGGTCGCACAGCCGGCCAGCAGGGCGGCAAGCGCGAGCAAGGAGACTTTGGCTTGCATCGGGCCTTCCCCAAGGAATCATGATGTTGGTCCGGTGTGAGCGTTTCGCGCGGCGCAGGTCAAGCGGCAAGGAAGTCCGCGACGGCCGCGCCGAACTCCGGCCGCGTGACGACGCTCATATGCGTGCCGGGAAGCCCCGCATAGCGTGCCGCGGGGAGCCGTGCAGCCAGCGCCTGCGCCGAGCCGTTGTCATGGTCCTCGGTTCCCGACAGCACCAGGCAATCGGTCCGGATCGCGGCAAGCTCGGCCTCGCCGGTATCGACGAAGCTGTCGAGCAGCGGAAGCAGCGCCGCAGGGTCGCCGCCGGTCGTCTTCAAGAAGGCCTCGGCCAGCCATTGCGGGGATCCGCGCTCGAAGCTGCCGAGCCCGGTCAGGATGCGCCGGAAATGCTCCGCCCTCGCCTCGGCGTCGAGCATACCCGCAAGACCCATGCCGCCGAGCAGCAGCCGCCGCGGCTTCGCCTCGGTCAGCACCATCCGGGCCGCCGTGCGGGCGCCCAGCGAATAGCCGCCGAGGTCGTAATCTTCGAGCTGCAGCCGTTCGATCAGCGCCAGGCCGTCGCGCGACAGGATGTCGGGCGGATAGGCCGCGGGATCGTGCGGCTTGCCGCTCTCCCCGTGCGCGCGCAGATCGGGCATGATCACCCGCATCCCGCGCGCCGCGATCGTTGCCGCATGACCGAATTTGATCCAGTTGACCTCGGCGTTCGAGAACAGGCCGTGCAGGAGGACCACCGGCCTGCCCTCGCCCGTCTCATGCCAGGCAAGCTCGACGCCGTCGCCGGCGATATAATGATGTGTCGAGACCGGATACGCAGGATCCATGCGACGGCGACTAAGGCGTCAAGCCGTGAGAGACCATCCCCTCGAGTGATTTCGAGCCAGATAGAATCATCTGGCGGCTCGGAAATCACGGGAATCAAAGAGCTAGTCAGGCACCTTGCCGGCCGCTTTGGTCCATCGGTCGACCAACGGCTGATATTGGTCGCTGCGGCGCTCGGGCAGGCCTGTCGTGTCGAGCCACGCACGGTGCATGCTCTCGGCGCCGAAATGGTGCGTCGGCAGGAACCGCGCCGCATCGTCGAACGAGCCCAACGTCAGATCCATATTGTCGCTGTCGGGATATTCGAAGCTCAGCGACGTCCCGCACGCCGCGCAATAGCCCCGCCGGGCGATCGGCGACGATTCGAAATAATCGGGCGCGCTCTCCCAGCGCACCGCGGCCTTGGGAAGATTCTTGAAGGCGACCGACACATTGCCCGTGGCGCGCTGGCACATGCGGCAATGGCACAGATAGGCGTCGTCGCTGTCGATCTCGGCGCTGTAGCGGACCTTCCCGCAGGCACAGCCGCCGGTCATTCGGTCAGACATTCGATACCTCTTCCCCAAGCAAGAGTATCAGGGGCGCGAGGCTAGTGCGTCGAACCTTGGCCGCAAAAGGCCGATCAGCCGCTATCAGAAAGCCACCCAGAAGCTCCGCCGCCGCAAGAAAGTAGCAATCGTATATCGAATGCTCCAATTGAAGGGCCAACTCAAGCGCCGCAGCGGCAAAGATAGGACTCGGCAGCATGACGAGCAGAGCGACAGTTTCGCCGAAGGCCAGTCGTGCCTGTTCCGGCAAAATCTCGCCTCGCCGGACCTTTCTGGTCAAGGCACTGCCGAGTTCCGCCTGAATCAAGTCGGGCGCAATCAGTCGTTCCGACAGCAGCTTCAGCGCTTGTTCCGAGCCCTCTTCCCTGATCGTCCATTTCAGCGCGACGCTGGTGTCGACGACGATCGTCAATGGTCGGTATTCCGATCTTCGCGAACCAGGTCTTCGCTCGGCGTCTGATAGCGATCCGGAGTCATCGCGCGAATGACGGCGAGCCGGGCAAGCGCCTCGTCTCGCCGCTGTGGGCTCAGCGGTCTTGCGCTTCGCAGGACATCGCGCAACTCCGCCTCGAGCGAACGATGATGGCGCTTTGCCGCCTCCCGATAATCGGCCAGCAGATCGTCATCCAGATTGCGTATCAAAACCTGGCCCATGAAAACATGATATCAACTTGATATCATGTTTTCAAGGATTCTGGCGCCGTCCCCAGATCGTCAATGATGCCGCCAGTTCTGCGCTCAGGCGGCCTTCTGGAGATGCTTGCGGCCCAGCAGCTCGGCGATCTGGACCGCGTTCAGCGCCGCGCCCTTGCGCAGATTGTCGGACACGCACCAGAGCAGCAGTCCGCTATCGACGGTCGGATCCTCGCGTACGCGGCTGACGTAGGTCGCATATTCGCCGACGCATTCGATCGGCGTGACGTAACCGCCGTCCTCGCGCTTGTCGACGAGCATCACGCCGGGCGCCTCGCGAAGGATGCTCTGCGCCTTCTTGGCGCTGATCTCATCCTCGAACTCGATCGCGATCGCCTCGCTGTGACCGACGAAAACCGGCACGCGCACGCAGGTCGCCACGACCTTGATCTTGGGGTCGAGGATCTTCTTGGTCTCGACCACCATCTTCCACTCCTCCTTGGTCGATCCGTCGTCGAGAAACGAGTCGATGTGGGGAATGACATTGAAGGCGATCTGCTTGGTGAACTTCTTCGATTCCACCGCTTGGCCGACGAAGATATTGCGGCTCTGCTCGAACAATTCGTCCATGCCGTCCTTGCCGGCGCCGGACACCGATTGATAGGTCGCCACCACCACCCGCTTGATCCTGGCCGCGTCGTGCAGCGGCTTCAGCGCCACCACCATCTGCGCGGTCGAGCAATTCGGATTGGCGATGATGTTCTTCTTCGCATAGCCGCTTATCGCCTGGGGGTTCACCTCCGGCACGATCAGCGGCACATCGGGGTCCATCCGGTAGAGCGAGCTGTTGTCGATCACCGTGCAGCCGGCGGCGGCCGCCTTGGGCGCATAGATCTTGGTCGCCGCGGAGCCGCAGGCGAACAGGGCGATATCCCAGCCGGCGAAATCGAAATGCTCGAGGTTCCTGACCTTGAGCTTCTCGCCCGTCTCCCCGAAGTCGATCTCGTCGCCGGTGGATCGCGCCGACGCGACCGCGGCCAGCTCGTCGAGCGGAAATTGCCGCTCGGCGAGGATATTGAGCATTTCGCGCCCGACATTGCCGGTGGCGCCGACGACAACGACCCGATATCCCATTTCACTGCTCCACATATCCGGACGGCCGGAAGTTCCTGGAGGAACCCGGCCGCCGGCTTTGCAATTTTGCCTTGCCTCAGCCTTCGGCGGTTTCCGTTTCCGGAACGGCGGTTGCCGCTTCACCCTTGCTTTCGGTCGGCCGGGTGTCGCGCCGCTCGGTAATGCGGGCGGCCTTGCCGGTGCGCCCGCGCAGATAATAAAGCTTGGCACGGCGGACCGAACCGCGGCGAACCACCTCGATGCTGTCGATGCTCGGCGAATAGAGCGGGAAAACGCGTTCCACGCCCTCGCCGAAGCTGATCTTGCGGACGGTGAAGCTGCTGCCCATGCCCTTGTTGGCGCGCGCGATGCAGACGCCCTCGTAATTCTGGACGCGGGTGCGTTCGCCTTCGACGACGCGCACGCCGACGCGCACCGTGTCGCCCGGCCGGAATTCGGGAATGGCCCTGGCGGCCTTGGCTTGCTCGATCGCTTCCGCTTCGAGCTGCTGGATAAGATTCATGTCACTTGCCTTCAATGCCGTGCCGCGCGCCAGAGGGCGGTGGCCTGCGCGCGTCCCCGTGACGCGCGATCAGATCCGGCCGCCTTGACCGTGTATCTTCCTCCGCCCGTGCCTTGCGCCACGCGGCGATCTTCGCATGATCCCCCGATCGCAGCACCTCAGGGATCGTGCGCCCTTCCCATGTCGTGGGGCGGGTGTAATGCGGATATTCGAGGAGGCCTGCTTCGAAGCTCTCCTCCTCCCCGCTTGACGCCGCGCCCATTACGCCGGGAAGCAGGCGAATGCAAGCATCGAGCAGGACCAGCGCCGCCCCTTCCCCGCCGGAAAGCACATAGTCTCCGATGGATATCGGCACGATCGGCCGCGCCTCGAACAACCGCTCGTCGATCCCTTCGAACCGGCCGCACAGAATCGAGAGGCCGGGACCGGCGGCAAGGCCGCGGACCATCGCCTGGCTGAGCGGCCGGCCGCGCGGAGTCATGGCCAGCATCGGCGCTTCGGGACGGCGCGCCAGCGCGTGATCGACCGCCGCCGCAAGCACATCGGCGCGCATCACCATTCCGGCACCGCCCCCGGCCGGCGTGTCGTCGACCGACCGATGCCTGTCGGTCGCGAAATCGCGGATCTGGATCGTCTCCAGCGACCAGCGGCCTTCCGCCATCGCACGGCCCGCCAGGCTGTGCCCGAGCGGACCCGGAAACATCTCAGGATAGAGAGTGAGGATCTGGGTCCTGAACATCGTCGTCGCTGGGGTTGATCCTGAGGCGCATATAGAAGGAAGCCGCCGCGAAAGTGACGACGGCGACAAAAGTCGCGATGCTGAACACGATCAGCCCGAGCTCGACCAGCCCATTTGCGCCGCAGACGGTGTAACGGGGGCACGCCGGGTGGGTCAGGGTGTAGAGGAAGCTGGCGACGAGCATCAGCACGAGAATGATCGGCACGACGAGCGCCGAGCCGACGATCACGACCGATCGCGGCACCGACGGCCAACGCCGGTCGACGATCGGGGCGACCACCGTGGCGCCAGCCGATACGCACACGATGACGGCGGCCAGGACGAGCAAGGTGGGCATTAGGATCGGATCCTGAACGACAGCGGTTAGGATCGCTCTTACCGGCAGGCGGGTG
>DATFHP010000058.1:0-31061 GCA_035248285.1 Allosphingosinicella sp.
GCGTTCCTGGCGGACGATGACGGTCCGGATGTCCGCCTTCGCGGCCGCCTCCAACACCGCATTGCGCGGATAGCCGAACAGGATCTCCACGCCCTCGCGCTTCAAAATCTCGGCAATCGCTGCAGGAACCTTCATCCGCAAACTCCCTTTCAAGCCATTCGCCAATGCCGTTTGGGCCACTGGCACCGTTCCATGTTTTGCGAAAATGCCGCGGCTGCATCACCTTTTGCCGGCAGCCATGTCGACTGACTATCCCGGCCCGATAATCGACTTTCCTGCGACGTAATCACCTTCGAAAGGGGGGGGAGGGGTAAAGACCCGGGAGGTGACGAATCACCCCTGGACGCCGGGCTCCCCGGGACGGGATCAGCGGCTGGCGCCGGCCTCTCCGCCGCAGCCGTTCAGGAGACCGAATGCAGGCTCTTGTCATCGCGATTGGGACCGCATATAAAATCGATCATCGATTATACGGATGGAAGGCCGTACGTGATGGGAGGATCTGGCAGCATAGCAGGGCGCAGACGCAACGCTATTTCCGGCGGAGCCATCGACGCTGGAGCGGCCTTCCTGAACATCAATGTGGAATTCCGATAAGTGTCTCAAAGTATATATATTATTAATAACAAAAAACAACAAAAAACGAAGAATACAATTATTGAAATACATGGTCTATACAACATTCCATTAGATAATATTCGGATTATAGCTAGATAGAGAATCTTTGTATTCTAAACGACAATAAGGGGGAGGGTTGGATGACGAAAAGTTGTTATGTTCGCCTGCTCATCGGAACGGCGTTGGGAGCAGTCGCTTTCACCTCATGCGCAGCCCAGACGGCCGAGCCGAGCCAGAGTCAGGCTGGCAAGAGTCAGGCTGACCAAGGTGGTTTGGACGAGATCATCGTCACTGCGCAAAAGCGCAAGGAGTCCGCTCAGCAGGTCCCGATCGCCATTTCTACGTTCAGCGCGGCCACGGTCGACAGCATGGGAATCAAGAACACGGCTGATCTTCCATTGCTGATCCCCGGCTTTTCGTTCGCGCCGGCGGGCGGCGCGCTGAACTATTATCTGCGCGGCGTCGGTACCGGTACCAACAATCCGGGAGTGGAATCCGAAGTATCGACGTTCGTCGATGGCGTGTACATGCCGTTCCAGCTCAACAATCTTCAAGCGTTCAACAGCATCGTCAACGTCGAAGTCGACAAGGGCCCGCAAGGCACGCTGTTCGGACGCAACGCCACCGGCGGCGTCATCCAGATCACGACCAGGGATCCCTCGTTCGAAACCGAAGTCAACGGGGAGATCGGCTACGGAAACTACAATAGCCTGACGTCGACGTTGTACGCCACGACTCCTCTTTCCGATAAAGTCGCCGCGGACGTGGCATTCAATTATTACAAGCAGGCCGACGGTTTCGGCACGAATTTCGCGAACGGGAAGGATATATTCAAGAGATCCGGCCTTGCCGTCCGCAGCAAGTGGCTTTTCAACCTCTCCGACAACACCAAAATCCACGTCGTCGGGGATTTCAGCCGGAGTTCGGGCGATGACGGGTCGGTCGTCAAGCCGGTCCGCAAGAATGGGACAATCTTCAACGAAATCACCAATATGCTCGAGGTAATTCCCGGCTTCTTCAATATCAATTCCGATACCCAGCCCGGCTGGAAAGGGAAGCAGGGCGGCCTCAGCATGAAGGTGGACAGCGATTTGGGGTGGGCCAGGTTGGTGAGCATCACTGCCTGGCGCAAGATGCGCAACGAATTCCATGTCGATTATGACGGAACCCCCGTTCCCTTCGCGCCTCTCTTCATCGTGTCGAAGGACGAGGCCGAGAGCCAGGAATTCCAGCTTCTTTCGCCGGAGGGTTCAAAGCTGAATTGGGTGGTCGGCGCCTTCTTTTACAACGAAAAGGGTGCAACCGACCCATTTGTTTTTGAGGGCATATTGGGCCAAATAATCTCAGGCAGCTTTGGCGGTCCTGCGGTGCCTATCGAAATTCACTCTTTTAATAAGACGCGCTCCTATGCCGTGTACGGTCAAGCCACGGCAAATCTTGGCGCGGACACGCGGTTGACCCTGGGGCTGCGCTACACGATCGACCAAAAGAAAATAAGGGGCCAGTCGCTATTCGATACGGTCCCTGCGATGACGCCGGTGCCGGGTACGCAGGGGAACCTGAGCAAGAATTATTACCGGCCGACCTGGAACGTCACGCTCGATCACGACTTTACACGCAATTTCCTGGTCTATGCCTCCTATCGCCGTGGTTTTCACTCGGGGACGTACAACAGCAACGGCTTTGCCTATACGCCGGCGGCGAATCCGGCTCTCGATCCCGAAATCATCGACGCCTTCGAGGCCGGTTTCAAATCCGAGTGGCTAGACCGGAAGCTGCGTATCAACGCATCGGCGTTCCTCTACAAGTTCAAGGATCTGCAGGTGCAATTGTATGTCCAGGGCGCCGTCGTCACGGACAACGCAGCCAAGGCTGAAATCAAGGGCGTCGACGTCGATATCACCGCCAGGCCGGTCAAATCGCTCACCCTGTCGGCGGGCTTCGAATATCTGGACGCAAGATATGATAAATATCCGGACGCGTCGATCTATTTCCTCGCCCCGAACGGGGCGCTGTTGAAGACGTCCGGCAGTGCCGCAGGGCTGCGAATGGCGAATGCGCCGAAGGTTTCGTACAATATCGTGGTGAATCACGAACTCGAGACGAACATCGGCACCTTCAACACGAATGCGGCCCTGTTCTATAACAGCGGCGCTTTCCAAGAGCCCAGCAACTTCTACAAAGAGCCAAGCTATTACGTGGTCAATGCGTCGGAGAAATGGACGGCGCCGGGCGGAAAATTCGATGTCACTGTATGGGCCAAGAACCTTACCAACCGCCTGTACAATTACAACGTGGTCTTCGTTGATCTGATTGGCGCGATCGGAAACTCGGCCCCGCCCCGCACCTATGGTGCGACCCTCGGGTTCCACTTCTGAATCCGGCGGGTGTCCGGATAGAGCGGGGCTCCCCTATCGCCCTTCAATGGGTCCCGCTCGCCAATGACGCCACATCCGACGAATTGGTATTCGCGGTGTCCTGCGAGGAGGAGCGCCGAATCGACCCAGCCTGGCGGCAGCTTATTCGGCGGCGCCCAGTCTGATGCGGTAAATGGCCGAGGGGTTGTCGAACCCGATGTCCGGAATGCCGGGCGGGCGAGAGACCGGGAAGTACAGACTGCCGTCGGGCGCGAAGCTTGGATTGTTCGGAAGAAAGATCCTCGGATCGCGCGCGACGATCTCCCAGCCGCCGTCCTGCATGCGGCGCATGATGGCGAAATCCGTTATCGAGCAGATATAGAGGGTCCCTTTCGCATCTTTCCTCATGCCGGTTGCGGGCGGCACGGGCCCCTCGACGGTGACGCGCTTTTCCAGATCCCGGTCGGACAGCGACCAATTCGTCAGGTCCTCGATCCGCACCGAAAAGAGCGTCGGGCCAAACAGGTTCATGAAGAAGAGCTTCTCACCCGTCGCGTCGATTTCCATGATGTCGAGGTGGACTTGCGGGACCTTGCCGGGCGCCGCGATCGGGACACCGGCGAATACCGGCACGATCGTCGGGTCCGCCTTCGAGACCCTGGCGTCCGCGAGCCGGCGGTGGACCGCCTTCGTTCGGCGGTCGATGACGATCACCGACCCGATCCCCGGCTCGCTGACATAGAGGAAGCGGTCGTCGAGACGCACGTGACCGAAGTTGGAGCCGGGTGGGGCAGCGTCCCGGTTGATCGGATAGGTCTGCACCACCTTTCCGCTCGCCACATCGATCTGCACGATCTTGGGGAGGACGTCGGCATAGTTCGGGTCCGCGAGCGCCGGCGCCGATGAAGCTCCATGAACGGGGGGCGGACCTTCATCCACCACCCAAAGATTGCCGTCCTTGTCGGTGCTGATGGAATGGACCGATACGAACGCGCGGTCGGCCCGCGCGCCGGGTTTCCAATCGTTCCAATCACCGCCCGGAAATGGCCGGTGCGAGCCATCGGGAAGCAGCTCGATCACGCCCGGGGTGGAAACGCCTGCCCAGCGCGGCAAGCTTATGAAAATTCGTCCCGTGGGCGACACCGCCACGCCATTCAGCAGCATGCCCGGCAGGGCCGCCACAAGTTCGATCGGCCTGCCGGCCGGCGTTGGAAGCCGAACATTTTTCCTGGGCGCGGCGGCCGCTCGCAGCGCGAACGCGCTCAGCCCAAGGGCGAGTCCGACGGCCACGACAAACCCGCCGACCCGGCGCCATCCACCCTTGGGCGGTGAAGAGGCGACTTGGCCGCCAGGCCCTGAATCCACCATGGTTCTCCCCAATCCTCATATGGCGGACCGGAGCGGCCGGCCTGCGATTTTGGGCTGCGCGCCTGATGCAAGAGATATCGACTTCCCTGGCGTTCGTCACCGGGGCATGTCAATGCAATAATCGATGATCCGGCCGAGGTGAGGTTGTTTGGAATAGGACCGGTTCTGCGCTGTTGAGCAGTCACAATCCGGGTGGCGGCAATCTTGTAACAATGTTAAGGGCCCGCATGCTTATCAACCCTGCTTATGCGCTGAACGAGGATGGCCGCGATCCTGCGATGGGTCTGCCGGGCCCGACTTTGGCGAGCACCGTGGCCGAACGTTTGCGTGCCGCGATCATTTCCGGACAAATGGCCCCGGGCAGCAAGGTCAACATCGATCGGGTGCGCGATCAGCTGGGTGTGAGCCTGAGCCCTTTGCGCGAGGCGCTTTCGCGGCTTTATTCCGAGGGCTTCCTGACCTTCCAAGACAACCGCGGGTATCGGGTTGCGCCGGTTTCGGAAAGCGATCTGCGCCAAATCATCCAGCTTCGCATCAATCTGGAATCGTTGGCGCTCCGCAACGCGATGGAACTCGGCGATCATCAATGGGAAGAAGCCGTATTGCAGCGGCTCGCGGAGTTGCGAGTCATCCATTGCGATCCGGAAGATCAACGCTCGGTCGAGATGTGGGAATGGGCGCATCGCAACGTTCACGTGGAATTGTTGTCGGCCTGCGACATGCCGCTGCTGCTTCAGTTCGTTCATACGCTGCATGACCTGTATGATAGGTACAGGCGCATATTTTTGGCCGTTCCGCATTCGCCCCGCGATCCGATGGCCGAGCATGTCGCAGTGGCCACGGCCGCCATCGAGCGCCGGAAGAACGACGCGCTCGCGCTGCTCAAGCGGCATATCGAGCGAACCGGCGTCGAGACCCTGAAGGCGCTACCGCAATCCTGACAGCTATGCTGGAATGCATGTGTGCATGCGGTGCGCGCGTTTCATGTCGGAAGCGACGGGATGCGTGGTTCTTGACATCGCTTTCATAGTCGCCCATCTAAATAATCGATTATATCGAGCTGGCAGCTGAGTCGGCAGCGGCAATGGATGCGTGTGCGATTCAGGGGAGAATTTAGATGCCGTCAGCGAAGCCCACGAGCTGATGTGGATTTGCACCAGCTGGGACCGAAGCGTTGCCGGTGACACAATGCGCTGTCCCGCGAGCGCCATTGGTCGGCGCCCGATCGCAACGGAGCTCGCGGCGTGAAGGCAGCTTCGGCGCTCGACTACCAAGAGCTGGCGCGTCGGCGCTTGCCGCGATTCCTGTTCGACTACGTCGACGGCGGCTCCTTTGAAGAGGTGACGCTTCGGCGCAACACGCAGGATCTGGAGCAGGTCGCGCTTCGTCAAAGGGTGTTGCGCGACGTCTCCAGCGTCGAGATCTCGACTGAGCTGTTCGGCCAGAAGCTCGCCATGCCGGTAGGGTTGGGGCCGGTGGGGTTCGCCGGCATCTCCGCCCGGCGCGGCGAAATTCAGGCCGCCCGCGCGGCCGAAGCGGCGGGAATTCCCTTCTGCCTGTCGACCATGTCGGTCTGCTCGCTGGCCGAGGTGGCCGGTGCGGTGACCCGACCCTTCTGGTTTCAGCTCTACATGATGCGCGACCGGGCTGTGATGCGCGACCTGCTGGCCCAGGCGCGCGAACTTGGCTGCACGACGCTGGTCTTCACCGTCGACGTGCCCGTGGGAAGCCTGCGCTATCGCGACCACCGCGCCGGCCTGATGGGCGGCGGCTTCATGCCGGCGATCGGTCGCGTCTGGCAGGCGATGCAGCGCCCGGCCTGGGCCTGGAACGTCGGTCTCAAGGGCCGGCCGCATAGCCTGGGCAACATCGCGCCGTTTCTGCCAGGCAAGGCCGGGCTGGATGATGTCTTCGCCTGGATTGGCGCCAACATCGAGCCGAGCATATCCTGGCAGGATCTCGACATCATCCGCAAGGAATGGGCCGGCCCGCTCATCATCAAAGGCGTGCTGGACGCCGAGGACGCACGCGAAGCGGTGAAGCTTGGTGTGGACGGCCTGGTGGTCTCCAACCATGGCGGCCGCCAGCTCGATGGGGCGCTCTCGACCGCCGAAACCCTGCCGCGGATTGCCGATGCCGTGGGTGCGGACCTCACCGTGCTCGTCGACGGAGGCGTGCGCTCGGGTCTCGACGTGGTACGAATGCTTGCGCTGGGTGCGAAGGGCGTGCTGCTCGGCCGGGCCTGGGCCTATGCGCTTGCCGGCGCCGGGGAACAGGGCGTGGCGCACATGCTCAAAATCATCGAGGCCGAGATCCGCGTCGCCATGGCGCTCTGCGGTGTGCGCAGCGTCGCGGAGATCGATAGCCGCATTCTGGCGGGTTGATGGGCAGGTGGGGGCCGTTCCCGTGCCGTACGACCGGCTGGAGTCGATAGCTGGTCCGGCCTTGATCGCGGGCCGGACCGAAGCCGCTGAAGCGAGAGCGGGGTGACGGTGGCGCCGCCGTCCGGCCTCGGTATGATGAACGTTCACTTGGGAGGAGATCAGATATGAGTCGTTGGGACATGGGCAGAAAAATCGGCCGCCGAAGCACGGTTGCCGCCGTTGCCATAGCCTTTGCGGTCCTTGCCGCCCCTGCGGCGGCACGGCAGCCGACGCCGCCGCCGACGGCCGAGGAAAAGGCCAACATCCGGACGATCGATTCCTTCATCGCGGCGTGGAACGCAAAGGACGCGACGAAGGTGATGTCGTTCTTTGCCGAGGACGCAAAGTTTGCCGTCGGCCGTATCGGCAACGTGCCGGTATCGCAAAAGCCCGATTTCGCGGGTCTGATCCAGGGCGCATCGAGCATCAAGATGACGATTACGCCGGGAACGAGGTGGGCACGTGGCCCGGTGGTGACGCACGAACGCGTGGACGACATCGTCTTCGGCCCCAACCGCAAGATCGCGGGCAAGTATATCGCCGTGTTCACCCTGAGAGACGGCAAGATCGTCGATTTCACCGATTACACCCTTCAGGACGACAGCAGTCCCGAGTTTCGATTGAAATGATGCGAGGCGCGCAGGCGCCTTCGGGCGCCTGTCCCTCAGATGTGGTTTTGTCGGGGGCAGCCGCTGACGCGCGACCGGTGATGCGCTTCGCAACCGCAAAACGATCCTTTCCCGACAGGAGCGACCGGTAATTTCGTCGTAAAATCAGGCAAATTCGTCACAGGATGATGGCTTTACGCTCGCGAACAGGCCCTTTGGGCTGAGGATGGAGCGTTTCTGAATGGCAATGGCGAGTGACAGCTTGTTGGCTTTCGGGCACAGAGTGCGCCCGGACAGACGAGGAACCATCGCTTTCATGTCGACCGTCAAGGCCGATGCAAGATGGCACGACGCAATCCGTCTCACCGTTGCGCTCTGGCTGTTCGTGGCGCTAACCGCCATGCCCTACATCATCGTCCGGCACCGAGGCGAGAGCTTCTTCAGCGTGCTTCTCGACGAATCGAGCGTCCTCTTCTCGATCTCGCTTGCGCTGCTCGTGTTCGCCTGTTTCCGTGCGACGATCGAATGGCCGGATAGCCTGCGCGGCATCGTGCTTGCATCCGCAGTCCTCGCCGCATCGTTCGCTCAGACCGCCTTCGATCTTCTGTTCACCGCCTGGATGACCGAAAATACGAACCTGTGGAGCCGCTTGCCGCATGATCTTGCGGCCGGTTACGAAAAGGCTTTCCGATATCTGCTGGTGTTCGGGATCAATCTGGCTTTTTTCCAGGTCAGCTTCGCCCATCGACGCACGCTTCGCGACGAGCGCCAGCTGACCGACGCCCGGAGTGCCGCGCAGCATGCCCAGCTCGAGGCCCTGCGCTATCAGCTCAACCCGCATTTCCTGTTCAACACGCTCAACTCGATCTCCTCGCTCATCGTCACCCGGCGCAACGAGGATGCCGAGCATATGACCAACAAGCTTTCGACCTTCCTTCGCTCCTCGCTGACCTGCGATCCTGCCGGCCTGGTGCCGCTCGACGACGAATTGGCGCTGATCGAGGAATATCTGGACATCGAGGGGGTTCGCTTCGGCAGCCGCCTCGACGTCGAGATCGAGAGCGACACCAGGGCCGGCTGCGCCCTCATTCCCAGCTTTCTGGTCCAGCCGCTGGTCGAGAACGCCATCAAACATGGCGTCGCGCCGTCGCGCGAGCCCGTGAAGGTCAGGATTGCCGCTACCTTGGAAGGCGGGCTGCTGTGCATCACGGTCGAGAACGACAAGGTCGCGCCGGACGGCCCAAGCACGGCGGGCGGCGCCGGCGTCGGGCTCATGAACGTCCGCGAGCGGCTCAAGGCCGTCTATGGCGAGACCGCGACCCTCACCACCGAACCGGTCGGCGACGTCTTTCGCGCAACCATCTGCATTCCCGGAGTCAAAGCCAGGTGCTAGGTTCCGACGCCAGCGGCTCCGACATTCCTTCCGCGCTTGAACAATCGCTCCCGGCAACGCAAAATGATGCGGAAATCGAGCGACGGCCGTGCTGTTGGGCCGGGGAGACTGCAATGCGCGTCCTGCTGGTCGACGACGAGGACCTCGCCCTCGACCGTTTGCAAACCTTCTTCGCGGACATCGAGGGCGTGGAGGTGGTCGGCAAGGCCCGCGACGGTGACGAGGCGCTCGAAGCGATCGGACGGCTGCGGCCCGACCTGGTGCTGCTCGATATTCAGATGCCCGGACGCAACGGCCTTCGTGCTGCCGCCGACATTGCCGTCGAGCCGCGTCCGGAAGTGATCTTCGTCACCGCCCACGAACATTATGCTCCGGACGCATTCGACGTGGATGCCGCGGATTATCTGCTCAAGCCGGTCCGCTTCGACCGGCTGCGCCAGGCGGTGGAACGCGCCCGCCGGCGCCGTGCGCTGCGGGAACAGGCAGCCCGCGCCGGCAAGCTCGAGGAGGAAGTGGCTTCGCTCAGGAGCAGCGGCGCGGCGGGTCTCGAGGACGGCGGTTTCTGGGTTCCCGAACGCCACGGCCAGCGGCGCGTGCCCCTCGAAGCCATCGATTGGATCGAGGCGGCGCGCGATTATGTCCTGCTGCACACCAACGTGCGCAGTCACCTGCTGCGCATCACGATGGCGGCGCTCGAGGAAAAGCTCGCGGGAAGTGCGTTATTGCGCGTGCACCGCTCGGCTTTCGTGCGTCCCGACAAGGTGGCGGAGGTGCGGCGCGCCAATCGTTCGATGACGCTGGTCCTCACCGATGGTGCGGCGGTCCAGGTCGGACCCAGCTATGCCGACAATGTGAAGGCGGCGCTCGCGCTTCATTGACGAATCGACCGCCGAAGCTTCCGGCGAAGGGCAGGGGCCAGATCCCGTGCGCGGGAGAAGGACGCGTTCGAGGCCTGGCCGATCGTCTCCGGCTGCTAGCAAGTTCTTTGATTGCCGTGCTTGGGTCCGAAGCTGGCCCCGCCAGCTTCGGACCCGGCGCATTCCGAGCTGCCAGAATGAGCAGGTGCCGATTGCCCCCGGCAATCGGCAGCCGTGCCGGGGGCACGGCGGCCAGCTCATTCCATCTGGCTCGAAATCACTCGAAGGCCGTCCTCACACCATCAGCGCGGTCGAGGTTGCGACGGTCACCAGCAAGGTGGTCACGAACAGCGCGGCCACGCAGGTGGAGAAGGTGCGAACCATGGATGCAGTCATCGTCGGTGTCCTTTCAGATCCAGGCCTTGCCGGCCGATGGCGCTGCTTTATTCCGGCTTGCCGGCGCCGGCTTTTGTCTTGCGACATGATCGGCGTCTGGCCGGACGGGTCGGCAGCAAATCGACGAATCATGCGGGGACGGCGATGAACATGTCGGGAGCCCGATCCCTGTCCCTGTCGCGGATGGCCGCTCCGGAGTCGCTTTAAATGCGCGCCATCGTCCCCATATGAGACGGACGAGGTGGATTCCGGTCCGAAACGGATTATCGGATTAGAGGAACCGTTAGGCCGGCGCGTCGTTGCCAGTCCCGATGTGGAAAGCTATCGGGCGCGCTCTCTTGGAGTCGATATGCTGACAGCGCTTGCGCGCCGGGGATCGTTTCTTCCTGCGCTTCCAAACCGCCAGCAATGGGCATCGTCCGCCGTGCTCGCGACGATGATCTTCCTTTATCTGGTTGCCGGCTTCAGCCTTGCCGGGCTGCGCGGCGGCGATGCGCGCGCGTTCGTGGCATCCGTCCCCACGTCATGGACCAGCCAGCAGGCAGCGGCGATGCCGCGTGAGGCGCCGCCCGTGCCCGAGCCTTTGGCATTCCGCGACATGACGCCGCTCGATGCGGTCGCCTACAACGCCTCGGTTCCGGTTTCGGCCGAGCCCAATCCGGCGGCCCGGCCTTTCACGCTCGGCGCGGCGAGCGAGATCGACAGACTTCGCTCGCTCGATTGCCTGACCGCCGCGGTCTATTATGAGGCGGCGATCGAATCGACCGACGGGCAGCGTGCCGTCGCCCAGGTCGTGCTCAATCGTCTGCGCCACCCCGCTTTTCCCAAGAGCGTCTGCGGTGTCGTCTTCCAGGGCTCGGAGCGCAGCACCGGCTGCCAATTCACCTTCACCTGCGACGGCTCGCTGGGACGCATGCCTTCGCAACAAGGGTGGGAGCGCGCGCGCAAGGTCGCCGAGCAGGCGCTTGACGGCAAAGTCTACAAGCCGGTCGGCTATGCGACCCACTATCACACCAATTGGGTGGTTCCCTATTGGAGTTCGAGCCTGACCAAGCTCGCCAATGTCGGCAGCCATATCTTCTATCGCTGGGAAGGCGGCTGGGGCCGTCCTGCCGCCTTTCGCTATGCTTATGCGGGAACGGAACCAGCTATCGCGCTGATGCGCAGGCTGTCCGCCGAGCCCGTGCTGGCCGCCGAAGGCGCGCTGACCGCGGACGGCCTGCCGATCATCGCGCCCGCCAATCCCGCCAATCCGGCGGTGACTCCGGCGGATCTCACCGCTCGCGCCGTGGTTCGTCGCTACGAGCCGCTGCGCGAGCAGGCCGCCGCTGCCAGCAAGACCGAGCTTGCCAGAGCGGAAGTGCCGCTCAGCCTGCGCTGGTCGCTGACCGGCGATGCCACGCCGCCCAAGGACAATGCTCCGGCCAAGCCGGCACCGGCTCCCTTCGGACCGGCGGCGCCGGCAGCCGCCAACGCCGGCAAATAGGCGCCATCGTCCAACCCGATGCGATCGGGTCGGGATCTCAGATTCCTATTCCTGTCGCTGCTTGAGGGCGAGCCGCATGCTGTGGAGCAGCGGCTCGGTATAGCCGGAGGGTTGCGCCTCGCCTTCGAAGACCAATGCCGAGGCGGCCTGGAAGGCGACGTTCGCTGCAAAGTCCGGCGCCATCGGGCGATAGGCGGGATCGCCGGCATTCTGGCGGTCGACGATCGCCGCCATCCTTCGCAGCGTTTCTTCGACCTGCGCGCGGACGACGATGCCGTGGCGCAGCCAGTTGGCGACATGCTGGCTCGATATCCGGCACGTGGCGCGGTCCTCCATCAGTCCGACGTCATGAATGTCGGGCACTTTCGAACAGCCTACGCCCTGGTCGATCCAGCGCACGACATAACCCAATATGCCCTGGATGTTGTTGTCGAGCTCTTCCGCGATGTCTCGCGCCGTCCAATCGGCCGCGGCGGCGACGGGAATCGTCAGCATGTCGTGGAGCCGTGGAGCGGCTTGGCCGGCCAGCTCCGCCTGGCGGGCGGCGACGTCGACCTGATGGTAGTGGACCGCGTGCAGTGTCGCCGCGGTGGGGGAAGGCACCCAGGCGGTGGTCGCGCCGGCACGCGGATGCACGATCTTCTGCGTCAGCATGTCGGCCATGCGGTCGGGCATCGCCCACATGCCCTTTCCGATCTGGGCCCGGCCCGCGAAGCCGCAGGCCAATCCGACGTCGACATTGTTCGCTTCATAGGCGCCGAGCCAGGCGGCGCTTTTCATCGCGCCCTTGCGGATCATCGGACCGATCCGCATCGAGGTGTGGATCTCGTCGCCGGTACGATCGAGGAAGCCCGTGTTGATGAAGGCGATCCGGTCGCGCACGGCGTGGATCACCGCGGCCAGGTTGACGCTGGTGCGCCGTTCTTCGTCCATCACGCCGATCTTGATGCTGTTGCGGGGAAGGCCGATCAGATCCTCGACCCGGTCGAACAGCCGATTGGCGAAGGCTGCTTCTTCGGGTCCGTGCATCTTGGGCTTGACGATGTAGATCGATCCGGCAGGGCTGTTGGCCCGCGCGCCGCGCAGATCATGCAGCGCGATCAGCGACGTGATGACGCCGTCGGCCAGACCCTCGAACACCTCCTCGCCCTCGAAGCGAAGCATCGGATTGGTCATCAGATGGCCCACGTTGCGGACGAACAGCAACGCGCGGCCGCGCAGGATAAGGGGCGATCCGTCGGGCGCCGTGTAGACCCGATCGTCCGCGGCGGTGCGTGTGACCTCCTTGCCGCCCTTGCCGAAGCGCGCCGAAAGGTCGCCTTTCATCAGTCCCAGCCAGTTGCGATACACGCCGATCTTCTCGTCGGCGTCGACCGCTGCGACGCTGTCCTCGCAGTCCATGATCGTGGTGAGCGCGCTTTCGAGCAATATGTCGGCAACTCCCGCCCGATCCTCGCTGCCGATGGGATGCGATCGATCGATCGCCAGCTCGACATGAAGGCCGTGGTGCCGAAGCAGGATCGCGCTGCCGCGACTCCCGGCGAACAGCGACGGATCGACCAGCGCGCCGCGGTCGCTGGTCAGCCTGCCGTCGGCGATTCGATACTCCGAAACCTCCGCGTGGCTGCCGCCGGTCAGCGGGGCGATCTCGTCGAGAAAGCGCCGGCCCCAGGCGATAACCTTTTGGCCCCGCTCCCGGTCGTATCCCGGAGCGGACGGCGGATCGCCGACCGCGTCGGTGCCGTAGAGCGCGTCATACAGGCTGCCCCAGCGGGCGTTGAGCGCGTTCAACGCGTAGCGCGCATTGTTGACCGGAACCACCAATTGGGGTCCGGCAAGCGTCGCGACCTCGGGATCGACCTGGCCGGTGGCGATCGTGAAAGCGGGAGGCGGCGGCGCCAGATAGCCGATCTCGCGGAGGAAATGTTCTTCCTCGGCCGGAGCCGGCGCCTTGCCGCCGAGGGCCTCGTTGCGCGCGTCGATGGCGGATTGAAGCGCGTCGCGCCGGGCAAGCAGGGCGGCGTTTGCGGGCGTCAGGTCGCGGATCAGATCGGAAAACCCGGCCCAGAATGCGGTCGCGTCGATCGGCAGGCCAGGCAGCACCTCCTCGTCGATGAAGGCCTGCAGGCGGCTATCCACGGCCAGCGCGGCAGCGTTCGACTCGATGGTCATGATCTGGGGTCCATGTTCAGTGAAGGCCCTCGTCGGGCGGGGCGCGGAAACACTCTAGATTCCCCGCTTGACCGATCGACGCAAGCCCCGATTTCGACGCGAGGGGAAAAGGTCGGCCCCGCCCCAAATCGTTGCCGGGATTTGGGGCGGGGCGGACAGTTAGGAAGGCGAGCCTTCGGCGGCGATACAATAGCGTGTCGTGGCCGTCGTGCGCGGCGCGAAGGTCAGCCGATGCCACTCGGTCCGTGCCCGCTGCTCGTCGGCATAAGGCCCCCGGACCCGCTCGGTGCCCGGAAGAACCCGTGCGAAAGCATCGTCATATTCGCCGCCGATCACCCAATATCGCCTGGCCATCATCCGTCCCTTCAGGCTGCAGCCTGCTTGAACTGATCGGCTTCGGTCGAATCCGCCAGCGCGGTGGTCGAAGCCTCGCCGCCGGTCACGGTCTGGGCGACCAGATCGAAATAGCCGGTGCCGACCTCGCGCTGGTGGCGCGTCGCCGTATAGCCGATCGCTTCGGCGGCGAATTCCGCCTGCTGAAGCTCGGAATAAGCCGCCATGCCGCGGTCGCGATAGCCGCTGGCGAGCTCGAACATGGCGTGATTGAGGCTGTGGAAACCTGCCAGGGTGACGAACTGGAACTTGTAGCCCATTGCGCCGAGCTCGCGCTGGAAGCGCGCGATCGTCGCCGTATCCAGCTTGGCTTCCCAATTGAAGCTCGGCGAGCAATTATAGGCCATCAGCTTGCCCGGATAGGCTTTCTGGATCGCCTCGGCGAAGCGCTTCGCTTCGCCCAGATCCGGATGGCTGGTCTCCCACCACAAAAGATCGGCGTGTTCGGCGAAGGCGAGGCCGCGCTTGATGCAATGATCGTGGCCGGTGCCGTCCTTCAGGCGGAAGAACCCTTCCGAGGTCCGCTCGCCGGTCATGAACTCACGGTCGCGCTCGTCGACGTCCGAGGTGATCAGCCTGGCGCTCTCGGCATCGGTCCGGGCGACCAGCAGCGTGGGGACGCCGCAGACGTCCGCGGCAAGCCGGGCCGCATCGAGGTTCCGGATATGCGCCTGCGTCGGGATCAGCACCTTGCCGCCCAGGTGGCCGCATTTCTTTTCGGATGCGAGCTGGTCCTCGAAGTGGACGCCCGCAGCGCCGGCCTCGATATAGGCCTTCATGATCTCGAAGCAGTTGAGCGGACCGCCGAAACCGGCCTCGGCGTCGGCCACGATCGGCGCGAACCAGTCGCGCCCGACATTGCCCTCGGCATGCTCGATCTGGTCGGCGCGCTGCAGTGTACGGTTGATCCGGCGGCACAGTTCGGGGCCGGCATTGGCCGGATAGAGCGACTGGTCGGGATACATCGCGCCGGCGGTGTTGGCGTCTGCTGCGACCTGCCACCCCGAGAGGTAGATGGCCTTCAATCCGGCGCGAACCATCTGCATCGCCTGATTGCCCGACAGCGCGCCCAGCGCGTGGACATAATCCTCGCTTTGGAGCAGCTCCCAAAGTCGGTTGGCGCCGCGCTTGGCCAAGGTATATTCGATCGGCAACGAGCCTCGCAGCCGCTCGACATCGGCCACGCCATAAGGCCGGCTTATGCCGTCGAAGCGGCCGGGACCGGCTGGGACAAGGCTACTGAAATCCGACATCATTCTACCTCCTGTTGGGAATGAGCCGGCTTAGCCCGGCCGGCGCCGGCAAGGGCAGGCCGAAACGAGCCGAAATGTAAAAACATGACTTGTGAAACATGTAAATATTTGACAAAATCACAATATGGCGGGCGAACGCAAACTCTATCTCGGCGGCAGGCTTCGGCGGCTGCGGCGCGAGCTCGGGCTCAATCAGAGCGCGATGGCGGCTGAACTGGGTGTTTCGCCCAGCTATCTCAACCATCTCGAACGCAATCAGCGGCCGCTGACCGCGCAGGTGCTGCTGCGCCTGACCCAGGCCTATGACATCGATTTCAAAACCTTCACGGCCGAGAGCGAGGGGACGGATCTCGAAGATCTGATGGAGATATTTTCCGATCCGATGTTCGGCGACATAGCCGTGGCGCGCTACGAGCTGCTCGAGGTCGCCGAAAACGCCCCTGCGGTGGCCGACGCCATATCGCGGCTCTATTCGGAGCTTCGCGAACGCCGCCAGCTGCCTGCCGACGCGATCGTGGACGAAGCCGCGCTGGTCACCCCGCACACCTGGGTGCGCGACTTCATCCAGACCCAGCGCAATTATTTTTCGGCGCTGGAGGAAGCGGCCGAGACTTTGTCGGGCGCGCTCGCCGATCGCCCGGTCCTGTTCCAGTCGCTGCGCACGCGGCTGAAGGAAGCCTTCGGCGTGGAGACCAGGATCGTCCCGCCGGAGGTGCTGGACGGCACCAACCAGCATTACGATCTGCACCGCAAGCGGTTGATGCTGTCCGAATTGCTGCGCCCCGAGAGCCGCATTTTCGCTATCGCCTATCAATTGGTGCTGTTCGAGTTCCGCGCGATATTGTCGCGGCTGGTCGAGACCGCGGGCGCGCCCGACCAGTCATCGGCGCGTCTGCTGCACATGTCGCTCGCCAATTACGCCGCGGCCGCGCTGATCATGCCCTACGGCCGCTTCCTGGCCTCGGCGGAGGCGCATCGATACGATATCGACCGCCTCTGCGCCGAATTCGGTGCCAGCGTCGAACAGGTCGCGCACCGCATGACGACATTGGGGCGCAGCGGCGCGCGCGGCATTCCCTTCTTCATGCTGCGCGTCGACGCGGCCGGGAATGTCTCGAAGCGTTTCGCCGGCGAGAATTTTCCCTTCTCGCGCTTCGGCGGCACCTGTCCGCGCTGGAATCTGCACGCCAGCTTCCAGACCCCCGACCGGGTTTGGACGCAAATGGTCGAGACGCCTGACGGCGACCGCTTCTTCACGATCAGCCGCACCGTCGAGCGTTCGGCGCGGCTCGATCCGCGCGAAAACAGCCAATTGGCGATCGGGCTGGGTTGCGACGCCAAACATGCCGCCCGCATCGTCTATGCCGACGGCATCGATCTCAAAAATCCTCATGTGACTCCGATCGGGCCGGCCTGCCTCATCTGTCCGCGTGTGCGCTGCCCCCAGCGCGCCGCCGCGCCGGCCGGCCGCACGCTCATGGTCAACGAAAACCAGAAGTCGGTCTCGCCCTATCCATTTCTCGGCGACTGACGCCACGCGCGCTCACTGGCCGGCTTGCCCTTCGCATCGCTTCTCCTCATGGATGTCGCGACACCAGGCATTTTTCGTGGTGGGCCAGGAAGATTATGCCGGATAATCTGTTCACCTCTTTCGAACGCTGCTTTCCCGAAGATCGTTCGAAACCTTTCCTGCTGACGCCGGACGGCGGAGCCATTTCCTATGCCGACCTGCTGCCTCGCACCGCGCGGCTCGCCAATCTGTTCGTGTCGCTCGGCGTCCGGCCCGGCGACCGCATCGCCGTCCAGGTCGAAAAAAGCGCCGAAGCCCTGTTCGCCTATCTTGCCGCGCTTCGCGCCGGAGCGGTCTACCTGCCGCTGAACCCCGACTATACCGCTGCAGAGGTCCGCTATTTCCTTGCCGATGCGGAGCCTGCGCTCTTCCTGTGCAGCCCGGAGCGCGCGCAAGCCATGGCCGCGCTCTGCGCCGATCTGAACGTGCCTCGCCTACTGACCCTCGACAGCGATGGGAACGGCTCGCTTGCCGATGGTGCCAGGACCCAGCCCGACGATTTCGCCGATGTGGCGCGGGACGAGGATGCTTTGGTCGCCATTCTCTATACCTCCGGAACGACCGGCCGCTCCAAAGGCGCGATGCTGACGCACCGCAATCTTCGCTCGAACGCCGAGACCTTGCGCGATCTGTGGCGCTTCACCCCTGACGATCGGCTGCTTCACGCTTTGCCCATCTATCACACCCATGGGCTGTTCGTGGCGACCAACACGACCTTGGCGACGGGATCGGCGATGATCCTGCTGCCGCGCTTTTCGGCAGCCGAGCTGATCCGGCTGATGCCGCAGGCCAGCGTGCTGATGGGCGTTCCGACCTTCTATACGCGGCTGCTCGCCGAACCGGGTTTCACGCGCGCGCTGGCCTCGGGGATGCGGCTGTTCGTCTCGGGGTCGGCGCCGCTGTCCGCCGAGACCCACCGGCAGTTTTCGGAGCGCACCGGCCACGCGATCCTCGAGCGCTACGGGATGACCGAGACCAACATGATCACGTCCAATCCTTATGACGGCGCGCGCCTGCCCGGCAGCGTCGGCCTGCCGCTGCCCGGCGTCGACGTGCGCATCGCCGATCCGGCGACGGGCGCCTTGGCGGCCGAGGGCGATACCGGCGCGATCGAGGTGCGCGGTCCCAACGTGTTCAGCGGCTATTGGCGCATGCCTGAAAAGACCGCGGCGGAATTCCGTGCCGACGGCTTCTTCGTCACCGGCGACCTCGGCCGCTTCGATTCCGAGGGCTATCTCCATATCGCCGGACGCGAAAAGGATCTGATCATCACCGGTGGCCTCAACGTCTACCCGGCGGAAGTCGAGGCGCTGCTTGATGCGGTGCCGGGCGTGGCCGAAAGCGCGGTCGTCGGCGTTCCGCATCCCGACTTCGGCGAAGCCGTCGTCGCGGTGGTCCAGGTCAACGATCCGGCGCTCGACGAAGCGGGCATCCTGACACGGATCGGCGATTCGATCGCACGCTTCAAGCAGCCGAAGCGAATCCTGTTCGTGCCTGCGCTGCCGCGCAACGCGATGGGCAAGATCCAGAAGAAGTTGCTGCGCGAGCAACACGGCTCGCTGTTCGGCGCGGAAGAAGCGGAGAGACAAGCCTCGGTTCATCGATAAAATAGCACGGTTCGCCGCTGGACGACTCGTTTCAGCTCAGGCATGATCTCGCCGGCAAAGGGGAGTGATCGGATGCGCGGCTGGTTTGCTCGAATCGCCATTGGCTTGTCGGTCCTCGCCTCGATCACGGCTTCCGCGAGCACGCCCCCGCGAGTCCTCAACGCCGTTACCGGGATCGACGGCGGATCGATCGCACGGCTCACCTTGCGTTTCTCGGACCCGATGGTTCCGCTCGGCAAGGGCGGGCCGCCCATCGCGATGACGTGCGCGATCGACGGCGCAGGGCGCTGGGTCGATCCGACCACCTTCGTATGGGAGTTCGCCAAGCCGCTACCCGGCGGCATCGTCTGCCGGGCCCAGCTCAAGCCGGGATTGAAGACCCTCGCCGGCCGCCTGCTGGGCGGGGCGCGCAGCTTCACCGTCGACAGCGGCGGTCCGTTCGCGCGCGCCGTGCTTCCCGACACCGACGACGATCAGGTCGAGGAGGACCAGACCTTCTTCGTGGCGGTCAATGGCGCGGTCGACCGCGCTTCGGTCGCGGCCGGCGCTTATTGCACCGTCGATGGGATCGGCGAGCGTATCGCCGTCGACCTGCTGCCGGCCGACACCGTCGACCGGGTGCTGTCGGCGCTCGGCGACCGCTGGCAGCGCCGGTCGTTTCTCCGCGACGCGGGCGTTGAGGAATGGCCCGAAGCCGCCAAGGACCGCGCTGCCGCATTGGCCAATATCGTTCCGCTCAAATGCCGGCGTCCGTTGCCGCCGGGCCGGGATATGGCATTGATATGGGGCGGCAATATCCGTTCGCCCGCGGGCAAGCTGGCCGGCGAGGATCGCCGTTTCGACTATAAGGTGCGCAAGGAATTCACCGCGCGCCTGACCTGCGGGCGGGTCAACGCCCAGGCGGGTTGCGATCCGGTCGAGGCGATCAAGGTCGAGTTCAGCGCTCCGGTGCCGCGCGCCAAGGCGCTGGCGGTGCGGATCGAAGCGGGGGACAGGCAGTTCGCGCCGGTCGACGAGGGCCATGCGGCCAATCTCGACGAGGTCAGTTTCAAGCCGCCGCTGCCGCCCTCGGTGACCGCCAGGCTGGTGGTTCCCCTCGACCTGTCCGACGAGAGCGGGCGCCCGCTCGCCAACGCAAGGCGCTTTCCGCTCGCGTTCGCGATCGCCGAGGCGCCGCCGCTGGTGAAGTTCGCGGCGCCGTTCGGCATATTGGAAGCCAAGGAGGGCGGCGTGCTTCCGGTCACCATCCGCGCCGTCGAGCCGAATCTTGCCCAGGGCATCGGCGGCATCGCGGGCGGGACCGCGCGCATCGACGCCGACGACAAAGTGATCGCCGAATGGGTTCGCCGCGTCGCCAAGGCGCAGGAGGTCGATTTCGAGGATGTCGGCGACGGCGACAAACCGATCTGGGTCAATCACACCGGCGACAAGCCGCTGTTCGGCCCTGGCGATCGCGTCGAGCGTACCGAGCTCAAGCTGCCGAGCGGCGGTCGCGCGTTCGAAGTGGTCGGTATCCCGCTCCAAAGTCCGGGCTTCTATGTCGTCGAGCTGGCCAGTCCGACGCTCGGGCGCGCATTGCTCGGGCGCAATGCCACGCGTTATGTTTCTGCCGCAGCCCTGGTCACCGACATGGCGGTGCATTTCAAATGGGGCCGCGGATCGTCCCTGGTCTGGGTGACCTCGCTCGCGCAAGGCGAGCCGGTCGCCGGCGCCGCGATCCAGATCACCGACAGCTGCGACGGGAAACAGCTGGCGTCGGGCACGACGGACAAAAGCGGACGGCTGCTGATCACCTCCGACATGCCCGAGCCGACCACGGCCGAAAGCTGCGATTCCAACAGCGATTCGCATCCGCTGATGGTCTCGGCGCGCAAAAGCGGCGACTTCTCCTTCGCGCTGTCGAGCTGGGGCGACGGCATCCGGCCTTATGATTTCGACCTGCCGTTCGGCTGGTCGCCGGCCGAGCCGATCCTTCATGCGATCCTCGACCGGACGCTGATGCGCGCCGGCGAGACCGCGCACATGACTTTCGTCTATCGCGCGCCGACCCCGACCGGATTGCGTTCGGGCGGCGCGCTGGAAGGCACGCTGGTGCTGCAGCATCGCGGCTCCGACACCAGCTTCGAAGTGCCGCTTCGCCTCGGCGCGGACGGGATCGGCGAAGCCGAATGGACCGCGCCCAAGGGCGCGGCGATGGGCGACTACGACATTCGCGTGAAGGTCGCGGACGACAAGACCATCTACACGCGCCAATCGATTCGCGTCGACGAATATCGGCTGCCGACGATGCGCGCGAGCGTCAGCGGACCCAGGACTTCCTTGGTCCGTCCGCACGCCATCCCGCTCGATCTCTATCTCGGCTATCTGTCGGGCGGCGGTGCGCGCGGGGCGCCGGTCAAGCTGCGCACTGCCTTCGAACCGCTGTACGACACGCCCGCCGGCTGGGATGGCTGGAGCTTCGGCGGACGCGCGGTTCGCGAGGGCGTCGTTCCGCTCGACGAGGATGAAAGCGAAGCGGCGGCGGCGATGCCGGACGGTACCACCGTGCCATTGTCGCTCGACGCGCATGGCGCTCTTCGGACCAGCCTCGATGTGCCGGCGGTCGAGGATTCGACGCGGATGCGCATCGAGATGGACTATCAGGATGCCGACGGCGAGACGCTCACCGCTTCGACGTCGGTGCCGATCTACAGCTCCGCCGTCCGGCTCGGCATCAAGCCGGACGGGTGGATGCAGCGCGCGCAGGACATGCGGCTCAAGGTGGTCGCGCTCGACCTCGACGGCAAGCAGATCCGTGGCCGGAAGATCGAGATCGCGCTCTACACGCGCGAGATATTGTCGGCGCGGCGGCGCCTGATCGGCGGCTTCTACGCGTTCGACAACAGCGCCAGGACGACGCGGATCAAGGCGAGCTGCTCCGGCGTCAGCGATGCGCAGGGCCTGGTCGACTGCGCGCTCGATCCCGGCGTGTCGGGTGAGGTGATCGCGGTCGCCACCACCGTGGATGCGGGTGGCAACGAGGCGCGCGCGGTGACCTCCGTCTATCTGGCCGGCGACGACGATTGGTGGTTCGGCGGCGACAATGGCGATCGCATGGACATCGTCGCCGACGCCAGGAGCTACGAACCCGGCGATGTCGCGCGCGTCCAGGTGCGCATGCCGTTCCGCGAGGCCACGGCTTTGGTCACGGTCGAGCGCGAGGGTGTGATGTCCTCGTTCGTGACGCGATTGTCGGGCAAGGATCCGGTGGTGAAGGTGCCGCTAGCCGGCGCCTATGCGCCCGACGTCTTCATATCGGTGATGGCGGTGCGCGGCCGCGTCGCCGACTGGCGTCTCTGGCTGACCGAATTCGCGCAGCGCTGGCATCTCCCATTCTTCAACCAGGAGAATCCGACCGCGCTCGTCGATCTCGCCAAGCCCGCCTATCGCATCGGCATGACCCAGGTCCGGGTCGGCTGGAAGGCGCATGCGCTGAAGGTGGCGGTGCGCGCCGATCGCGAGCGCTACCAGGTGCGCGACAAGGCCCATGTCACCGTGCGCGTGCGCGGTCCGGATGGCCGCGTGCCGCCCTCGGCCGAATTCGCCTTTGCCGCGGTCGACGAAGCGCTGCTGCAGCTTTCGCCCAACGAAAGCTGGGACGTGCTTGCGGCGATGATGGGGGAAAGGCCGATTTCGGTGCTGACCTCGACGGCGCAAATGCAGGTCGTCGGCAAAAGGCATTACGGCCGCAAGGCGCTGGCGATCGGCGGCGGCGGGGGCGGCGATCTGTCCTCGCTCACGCGTTCCGACTTCAGGCCGGTGCTGCTGTGGCGGGGACGGGTGACGCTCGATTCGAAGGGCGAGGCGAAGCTCGACGTGCCGCTCGCCGATTCGCTGTCGTCCTACAAGCTCGTCGCGATCGCGACCGCCGGCGGCGAATTGTTCGGCACCGGCGAAACCGCGATCCGCACCGTGCAGGATCTCAGCATCTATTCGGGCGTGCCGCCGCTGGTACGCACCGGCGACACTTTCGACGCGACCTTCACGCTGAGGAACGGCACCGACAAGGCGATGACGGTCACGGCGAACGCCGAGGTGCAGCCCGAAATTGCCCACGGCCAGCCGCAGACCGTGACGATCGAGCCCGGCGGGGCGGTCCCCGTCACCTGGCGGCTGACCACGCCGGAGGGCGTCGAGATGTTGCGCTGGACGGTGTCGGCACGCGCTTCGGGCGGCCGCGCCGCCGACCGGCTGCAGGTCGACGAGCAGGTCATGGCGGCGGTGCCGGAAGAAACTTGGGCCGCGACCTTCCTTCGCGTCGGCACCGGCACGCCGCTGCAGGTGGCCGCGCCGCCCGGATCCTTGCCGGGGCGCGGCAATGTCGAGATCGCGCTCGCCGCGACTCCGGCGCCGCCGCTGCTGGGGGTTCGCGCCTATATGCTCGTTTATCCTTACGGCTGTTTCGAGCAGCGCACGTCCAAGGCCGTCGCCCTCGACGACCGCGCCGCCTGGGACCGGCTGATGGAGGAATTGCCGACCTACATCGATTCGAACGGGTTGCTTCGCTACTGGCCGGGCGAGCGCATGCCGGGATCGATCGCGCTCACCGCTTATGCCTTGTCGATCACCGCCGAAGCGGGGCTGCCCTGGCCTGAGGATGCCAGGCAGACGCTGCTTGGAGCGATGCGAAAAGTCGTCGACGGCCGCTTGCGGGAGGAAGGCGAGGGGCCGGCGGACGCCCGCTTCCTGCGGCTCGCGGCGCTCGCCGCGCTGGCCCGCAACGGCGATTCGGCGCCCGCCATGCTCGGCCAGACCGCGATACCGCTCGCCGACATGCCGACCGCGACGCTGGCCGATTGGCTGGTGACGGTCGACAAGACGCCGGGCGCACCGCCGCGCCTTCGCGCCGCCGCGGAGGCCGCGCTGCGCACGCGCATCGTCTATGAAGGAACGCGGCTCGATCTCGTCGATCGGCGCACCGCGCCCTGGTGGATGATGGTCAGCGGCGATGAAATGGCGATCAAGGCCTTGCTCGCCGTCACGGGACGCCGCGGCTGGGAGCAGGAATCGCCCAGGATGATGATCGGCGTGGCGATGCGTCAACGTCGCGGCCATTGGGACACGACCCCGTCCAACGCCTGGGGCACGCTCGCCGTGCGCCGCTTCGCCGCCGCTTATCCCTCAGCGGTCGGCGGCGTGACCGTTGCGCGCCTGGGCGCGGCGACGGTCAGACGGCCGTGGGGCGAGAACGGACCGATACGGCTCCCGCTCCCAGCATCCGCCGCGCCGCTCCTGCTGTCGCACGACACAAGTCCCAAGCCCTGGGCATTCGTCGCGGTGCGTGCCGCGGTGCCGCTGACGGCGCCGGCCTTCGCCGGATATCGGGTGAGCCGTCAGATGAGCTTCGTCGAACGCCAGCGCCCCGGCCAGCTGAGCCGCGGCGACGTGCTCAAGATCAGGCTCACGATAGATTCGGCGGTCGATCGGACCTGGGTGGTGGTCGAGGATCCGGTGCCGGCCGGCGCCTCGATCATCAGCCGGGGCGGCGCCCAATCCGGCCTGCTGGCGGAACAGGCCAACGGCACCGACTGGTATCCGAGCTATGTCGAGCGCGGGCTCGACGCATGGCGCGGCTATTACAGCTGGCTGCCCAAGGGCCGCTGGAGCGTCGAATATGTGGTGCGGATCAACGCCACAGGCCGTTTCATGATGCCGCCGACGCGCGTCGAGGCAATGTATTCGCCGGAGATCCACGGCGTCTTGCCCAACCCGCCGCTCACCGTCGCGCCATGATCGGGCGGGCGCGCCAATGGCTGCGCCGGCGGCCGCTCGTCTGGATTCTGTGCGTGCTGGCGGTCCCGATCGCGCTCGGTTTCTGGACCGCACCGCCGGAGATGCCCTCCTACCGCGACGCACGCGCCGGCTGGCGCGCGAGCGAGGCGTGGCTGCGTGATCGCGACGGGCGGCTGCTCGAGACGGTGCGGGTCGATTATGCGGTACGGCGGCTGGACTGGGTGCCGATCGATCAGGTCGCCCCTGCGGTCCGCGACGCGGTCGTTGACGCGGAGGACAAGCGCTTCGCGATCCACGGCGGCATCGACTGGCGCGCGCTCGGCGGCTCGGCCTGGGCGGCGTTGCACGGACGTTCGGCGCGCGGCGCGAGCACGATCACCATGCAGCTGGCCGGCTTCCTGGCGCCCGAGCTCGGCGGGCCGGGTTCGCGCGGCCTGCGCGCCAAGCTGCGCCAGCTTCGCGCGGCGCGGGCGATCGAGGCGCATTGGACCAAGGACCAGATTCTCGAAGCCTATTTCAACCTGGCGAGCTTCCGCGGCGAGACGCAGGGCATCGGATCGGCGGCGCGTGCCTTGTTCGGCAAGGCGCCCGACGCGCTCGGCCGCGACGATGCCTTGCTGCTCGCGGCCTTGCTGCCTTCGCCGCAGGCCGATCCAAGCGCGGTCGCGCGCCGGGCGTGCCGGCTGGGACGGATCGGCGATTGCACGATGATGATCGCCGAGGCGGAGGCCATGACCGGCCCCGACCGACGCCTCGCCGACAATCCGGGGCTTGCGCCGCACCTTGCCTACAAGATGCTGCGCAAGGCGGGCCAGACCGTCACGACCACGCTCGATTCCGGCATCCAGCGGCTCGCCGCGACCGCCTTGCGCCGCCAGCTGATCGGGCTCGGCGCGCGGGCACGCGACGGCGCCGTCGTCGTCGTCGACAACAGCACCGGCGACGTGCTCGCTTACGTCGGCGGCGTCGGCGGCGCATCGACGGCCGCGCATGTCGACAATGCCAATGCCTATCGCCAGGCCGGCTCGACGCTGAAGCCGTTCCTCTACGGCCAGGCGATCGAGCGCGGATTCCTGACCGCCGCATCGATCCTCGACGACAGCCCGGTGCAGCTCGACACGGCTTCGGGCCTCTATGTGCCCAAGGATTACGACCATCGCTTCAAGGGGCCGGTCAGCGTCCGCACCGCGCTGGCCGGGTCGCTCAACGTGCCCGCGGTGCGCGCCTTGCTGTTGGACGGGGTCGAGGACTTTCGCGACCGGCTTTGGGACATGGGCTATCGCGCGCTGACCGAGGACGGCGACTATTATGGCTACAGTCTGGCCCTCGGCTCCGCCGAGGTCAGCCTGATGCAGCAGGCGGCGGCCTATCGTGCGCTGGCCGATGGCGGGCGCTATCTTCCGCTCCGGCTGCGTCGGGGCGAACCGCGCGACCAGGCGCGCAGCGTGATGGCGCCTGCCGCGGCCTGGATCGTCGCCGACATGATGGCCGATGCCAATGCGCGCGCGGTGACCTTCGGGCTCGATTCGGCGCTGCGGCTGCCGTTCTGGGCGGCGGCGAAGACCGGCACGTCCAAGGCGATGCGCGACAATTGGTGTATCGGCTTTTCGGACCGCTTCACGGTCGCGGTGTGGATCGGCAACGCCGAAGGCGACAGCATGACGCGCGTGTCGGGAACCAGCGGCGCGGCGCCGGTGTGGCGCGAGATCATGCTCGGCCTTCACGAAGGCCGGCCGGGACACCAGCCGCAACGGCCGTCGGACGTCGAACCGCGCACGATCAGCTTCGCCGGTGCGATCGAGGCGCCGCGCGCCGAATATTTCCTGCGCGGCACCGCCCAGACCGATATCGCCTATGCGCCGCCCGGCGCGCGCCGGCCGCGCATCGTCAGCCCGGTATCGGGGACCGTCTTCGCGCTCGATCCCGACATACCCATTGCGCAGCAGCGCATCCGCCTGACCACCGTCGGCGCGGTCGCGGGCGAGCGGCTGCGGCTCGACAGCCGCGACCTTGGGCCCGCCGAGGCGGGGCCGATGGTGCTGCCCGGTCCGGGGCGGCACCGGCTCGCGCTTATCGATCCCGAGGGGAAAATCATCGACCGTGCACTGTTCACGGTGCGCTGATGCGGCCCATGACTCGCCTGCTTGACTCCTTCGCTATATTTGCGAGCCTTGGATAAAGGAGCGGGCATGGATCGCAGGCAATCGGACGATTATCTCGAGCGGCTGCACAAGCTCGCCGAGCTCAGGGATCGCGGTGTGCTTTCGGAGGAGGAGTTCCTCAAGACCAAGACCCGGCTGCTCGACGAACATCCTGCGGCCGGAATGAAGGGCCGGGGACCTGCCGAGCAGACCTTTTTCCGCAAGAACTGGCTGATCGTGGCCGGCGTCGGCCTGCTATTCCTGCTGATCGCGGGCCTGTTCGTGATGGGACGGATATCGTCGGGCGGCGACGATGCTGGCGTCAACATGGCGATCGGCAACGACATGGCCGGAGTCGCCGACCCCAAGGCGGCCGAAGCGCTGTGCGGCGCCGAGGCGACCTATCGCCAGATCAGCGATTCGGTGTTCAACAAGGCGATCGAGCAATATGAGGGCGACCCCGCGCCGCTCACCAGCCTCAGGAAGTCGACTGCGGTCAGGGTCCAATATCCGTTGCTGCGCGGCGGCGATCAGGCCGCCGAGCGCACCGATTGCTCGGGTCATATCATCCTCGATCTGCCGCCCACGGTCCGCGCTGCGTTCGACGGCGCCAAGACGCTCGAGGCGGACGTCGACTTCTCCGTGCAGCCCGCCGCCGACGGCAGCGGCAATGTCGTGACGGCGGTCGGAACCGAGCGGCTGGTGGAACGGCTCGTGGCGGCGGCGGGACTGGTGCAGTCGGCGCGCGAGACGCAGCAGCAGGCCAAGAGCTATAACCCGAGCTTCGATTGCGCCGCGGCGGCGACGAGCGTCGAGCATATGATCTGCCAGGACGAGGCGCTCTCGAGCCTCGATCGCGGGCTGGCGCGCCGCTATGCCGAACTGAAGGCGCAATTGTCGCCGGACGATTGGCAGCAAGTCGCCGATCTGCAGCGCAACTTCCTGGACAAACGCGGCCAATGCGCGGACATCACCTGCGTGAAGGACGCTTATATCGCGCAAAGCCGCTATCTCGATCAGCTCGCGCCCGCGCAGTCATCGAGCGCGCCGCAATAGAGCAGGATGCGATTCAATCCAATCGCATCCTGCTTTAGCCGGAACAGGTGGCGATGGCTGGGGGCAGCATTGCCGGCGCTTCGGGCGCCTTACGACTTGCACCCCGGCCCAAGCGACACCATTGCCTTGCCGACCACCAATGGCGTCCCGGGGGGCAATCTCAGCCGGCATGCTTTGACCGTGATCGGTACACTCTGTTACCTATGTCTCCGGGCCGGACAAAGAAAATGCTGGTGCCGGGTGTCGGACTCGAACCGACGACCTACCGCTTACAAGGCGGTTGCTCTACCAGCTGAGCTAACCCGGCGGGCTCTGGTTCGATCCATGCGTCAGGGTATTCCAAAGGTCCAGCCCTCGGTGCGCGCGATCGGCGGCGTCAGGCCGGCGGGCGTCCAATAGGCTGGCACGTCCGCGATCGCGCGAAGCCCGGCGGCGGAAATCAGCACGTCGGTCTGATGGTCGTTGGGATCGGCCTTCGCAACGAACGGGCGGCTTTGGAGATGGGCGAGCGCGTGATTCAACGCCTCCAGCGTGCGCACCTTGCGTCCCGACAGGCCGGCGAGGCGGATGAACAGGCGCGTATAGATTTCGACGACGACGCTGCCAGCGTCCGGGACGGGATCGAACGGCCAGACCGGCACCCGGCCATCGAGACGGTGGAGCAGCCGCATGCCGGCAAAGCTCGCCTTCGCCACCTGCGCGGCGCCGATCGCGTCGTAGAGCGTCGAGGCCTTGCCTCCGCCCATGGCGTTGAAGGCATGTTCGCAAACCCGGTGATGAAGGAAATCGGCCTTCACCCCGTCGGCGGCACCGAAATAGAAATGGCGCCGGTGATGCCGCTCGAGAAAGCTCGCGGCGCCGAGATCCTCGTCGTCGCACAATGACTCCACATAGGCCCAGAAGGCCCTGGCATCGCTCGGCGTGGCGTCGCCCGGCAGATAGGCGCCGCGCGCCAACAGGGGCGGCGCATAGCTGAAATCGAATCCGAAAAGGGTCGGGGCCTCGCGCGCCGCGGCAAGGAGCCATTCGAGTACCCCGGCGCGCGACCATGGTGCCTTGGACTCGACGAGCGCGGGCGCGGCATTGCCGGCTTCGCACAGGGCGATCGCAATGCCCTTGTGCCGGTGCCCCTTGGCGCCCGACCAGTCGATCGCGACGAAACGTTCGAATCGGCTCAAGGGGAAGGCGGCGTCTGCCGCGGCTGCCTTGTTGTCTCAGCCATTGCCGCGTCGCTCCGCGCGAAGCCGCTGCCAATGGGCAAGCCGCTCGCCGACCTTGGCTTCGAAGCCGCGCTCCGACGGCGCGTAGAAGGTTTGCGGGGCCATTTCCTCGGGCCAGTAATCGTCGCCGGAAAAGCTCTCGGGCGCTTCATGGTCGTAGCTGTAATCCTTGCCGTAGCCGATGTCCTTCATCAGCCGCGTCGGCGCGTTGAGGATGTTCTTCGGCGGCATCAGCGATCCCGTCTCTTTCGCCGAACGCCAGGCCGCCTTCTGGGCCACATAAGCGGCGTTCGATTTGGGCGCGGTCGCGCAATAGAGGCAGGCCTGGACGATCGCCAGCTCGCCTTCGGGCGAACCCAGGAAGTCATAGGCCTCCTTGGCGGCGAGGCATTGCACCAGCGCCTGCGGATCGGCGAGGCCGATATCCTCGGAGGCGAAGCGGGTGATGCGGCGGATGACGTAGAGCGGTTCCTCGCCGGCGACGAGCATCCGCGCCAGATAGTAAAGCGAGGCCTGGGGATCCGATCCGCGCATCGCCTTGTGCAGCGCGGAGATGAGATTGTAATGGCCCTCGCGGTCCTTGTCGTAAACCGCGACGCGGCGGTGCAGCAGCGCCGACAGCGCGGCGGGATCGAGGGGTTCCTCCAGCCGGACCGAGAACAATGTTTCGGCCTGGTTGAGCAGGAAGCGCCCGTCGCCGTCGGCGGTCGCGATCAGCGCTTCGCGCGCTTGCGCCGTGAGCGGGAGCGGGCGACCGACCAGCGCCTCGGCGCGGTCGAGCAGTTTGCGCAAGGCTGCGCTGTCGAGCCGTCCCAGTATCAACACCTGCGCGCGCGACAGCAAGGCGGCGTTGAGCTCGAACGACGGGTTCTCGGTGGTCGCGCCGACCAGCACGACGGTTCCGTCCTCGACATAGGGCAGGAAGCCGTCCTGCTGGGCGCGGTTGAAGCGGTGGATCTCGTCCACGAACAGCAATGTCTGCTTGCCGATACGCGCATGTTCGCGCGCCTCCGCGAACACCTTCTTGAGATCGGCCACACCCGAAAAGACCGCCGATATGGCGACGAAGCGCATGCCGACCGCATCGGCGAGCAGCCGCGCAATCGTGGTCTTGCCGGTGCCGGGCGGTCCCCACAGGATCATCGAGGCGAGCTTGCCGGCCGCGACCATCCTCCCGATCGCGCCTTCCGGGCCGGTCAGATGTTCCTGTCCGACCACTTCCTCGAGGCGGCGCGGGCGCAGCCGGTCGGCCAGCGGCGCGCTGTCGGGCGGCGCGGCGGGCTGCGCCGCGCCGGCGGGCGGATCATCGGCGAAAAGGTCGGCCACGCCGCCTCCTATCCGATTTCGCGCGCGAATTCACTGCGCTGGCGCAGGCGAGCGGCCGTTGGAGCATAAGACGGTTGACCAAGTCTATTACAAGATATATCTTAGATCGGTCTTAAAAAGGAGCTTGATGCACGATGCATTGCAGACATCATTGGAAACGCAACCGCATTCCGGAAGCCATCGTCGCCATGGGCCGGGGCGACTGGGCCGGATTTGGCGCCGGCTTTGGACGCGATTGGGGCGATTGGGGTGGGGGAGGCCGCGGACGCGGTCGCAACCGGCACCGGATGTTCGAGTCGGGCGAGCTTCGTCTCGTTCTGCTCAAGCTGATCGCCGATCAGCCGCGCCACGGCTACGACCTGATCCGCGCGATCGAGGAATTGGCCGGCGGAAGCTATGCGCCGAGCCCAGGCGTCGTCTATCCGACGCTCACCATGCTCCAGGACATGGGGTATATCGAAGAGGCCGAAGGGGGCGGATCGCGCAAGATCTTCTCGATCACACCGGAGGGAAAGGCGCATCTCGAAGAGAAGGCCGATGAGGTCGCGGCATTGTTCGAGCGCTTGTCCGCGCATGGCGAGCCGCAGCGCAAGAGCGGCGTCCAGATCAAGCGCGCGGTCGGTAACCTGCTTTCCGCGCTGTGGCACCGCGTCGCGCGCGACGATATCGACGAGGATCGGCTGCACGCGATCGCCGCGATTCTCGACGAGACCGCGCAGAAGATCGAACGGCTGAAATAATTCCTCCCCGGAACGGGGAGGATCAGGGGACCGGGCTGGAACGGCGCCGGACGCCGGCCGAATGCTGGCGGATGATCCGCAGATAGCCGTCGACCAGCTGCTGGTTGACCTGGTCCCAACCATAGCGTTGCGCGGCGCGCGCGCCGGCCGCGCCGGCCTCACGGCGTGCCGCCTCGTCCTGGCAATAATGTGCGAGCGCATCGGCGAAGGCTTCGATCGCGCCGCCGCGGAGCAGGCGGCCGCTGACGCCGTCGATCACCAGGCTCTGGCTGCCGATCGCGATCGCGGCGACGACGGGGAGGCCCACC